>JAITPE010000289.1 GCA_031289575.1 Spirochaetia bacterium
ACCTCATTGGTCTTTGAATCAACAACCCGCATGATTACGCGGTTTGTCTCTTCGTTATAGGCAAGGCTGATATGCTCGTTTGATCCCAATGCGGAACCGCTGAGAGCGCTCAGCACACCCGCGGCATCCGCTGCTGCGGGATTCTTCTCATGTTTTTCCATAGGTCTGTCTGATTTTTCAGCTCCGGCAGCGCCATCCATTGCGCTGCTTCTTAACCTATAATTGTCAGCAAAAATTTTTACAACGTCCATTTATACCTCCGTGTGTTTGAACGTAAACATCATCTCCCTTTTTATAAAAAATTGACCTTCCTTCCGGCTCCCAACCGGAAGGAAGGCGGATTTTTCCCGCACTGCGTGGGAAAAATCCTTTCATCAATGTTCGATCAACTGAAGCACCTGCTTTGGTACGAAATTAGCTTGAGCAAGCATCGCAACGCCGGTCTGAACAAGAATCTGGTCCCTTGTGTAGTCAACCATCTGAGCGGCCATATCCGTATCCCTTACGCGTGAATCGGCAGCCACCATGTTTTCATACGATTGATTAAGCGATCGTACGCTTGTCTCCAATCTGTTGTAATAGGCCCCAAGATCGGCCCTCTGCCGGTTCAGCCTGTCTAAGGCTGTATCGACATATCCAATCATGGAATTGGCCTGCCCAACTGTAGATATGGAGCGCTTGGCTGCCTCTCCTGCCATAAGATCAAGGGCCTTCGCTCCCATTGTTGAGATGTAAACCCTTATCCTCTGGCCGCTGTTAGGGCCGATATGAAAGAACATGCTTCCTGTTTTGCTGTCCCTCGCAAAATCTCCTGTAAGCATCTTCATTCTGTTAAACTCGGCGGTAGTGGCTATTCTGTCAATTTCCTCAATCAACTGCGATACTTCAACCTGGATCTGCCTTCTGTCGCCCGTGGAATAAATTCCATTGGCCGACTGAATAGACAGCGTCCTTATGCGCTGAAGCATGTCATTAACCTGCTGAAACGAGCCTTCCGTGACCTGTATAAAAGAAAGCCCATTCTGGGCGTTCTTTTCAGCCTGTACCAGACCATTTATCTGGGTCCGCATCTTTTCGGATACGGCAAGTCCGGAAGCGTCATCGCCGGCCCTGTTAATGGCTTCGCCCGAAGAAATTTTCTCGGTAGACCTCTCTAACCTATACGCGGCATCTTGAAGCTGCCTGTTCGCAAATATGGCGCTCATGTTGTGATTGATCCTCATGGTTTCCCTCCCTTGAATGTAATCAAGACAGCCGTTTTTACTCTGTTGGCTGCCTTAGATTTTTCGGCCATGGCATCTTGCTAAGGCCGGAGCCCTAAGGCCCGAAGGTTTTCTCCTTATGTGTTTGTCCGGACTGCCCATAATCCAGACGACACCGGTACCGGATTACTCCGGCAGCCGGTGATGCCTCCCGTCATCACGAGCTGCCGGAATAACCGGCAGATAGGGCAGTCACCATTCAAGAGAAAGAGGATCAAAGTATTTCAAAGAACCTGTGTATCTTTTTTTCTAAAAATTCGTTTTAACACTAACCTAACAGTTTAAGCACGCTTTGAGTATGAAGATTGGCCTGAGCAAGCACCGCGGTTCCGGTCTGAACGAGCATCTGATTCTTCACATAGTCAACCATCTCTTCGGCCATATCGACGTCTCTGATACGGGACTCGGACGCCTGAATGTTTTCATAAGCGGTCATGAGTCCCTTGGCTGTCATTTCAAGGCGGTTGTAATATGCTCCCAAATCAGCACGCTGCTTTGAAAGAACCTGCAGGGCTTCATCCATAGTTCCGATGGATGTATTGGCCCCGCCCGGAGAAGAAAGGCTTACCGACAATCTGCCTGCCACGTCCTTAAAACTAAGGGCCGCGGCAGTCATTGTGCCGATATAGACTCTCTCTCTTTGATTCTGATTCGCACCAAGCTGAAACCACATGCTTCCTTTGGCGTTGACTCTTGAGAACTCGCCTGTGAGAACCTTAAATCTGTTAAATTCAGCCTGCGAAGCAACACGGTCAACCTCATCGACCAATGCCGACACCTCGACCTGCAAGAGCTGCCTATCGAGACTTGAATAAATCCCGTTGGCAGACTGCACCGAAAGCACCCTTATTCTCTGAATAAGCGAAGCCGTCTGATTGAGATACCCCTCGGCTGTCTGTACAAACGACATGCCGTCTTCGGTATTTCGCTCAGCCTGCCTCAATCCGAGAATCTGGGTCCTCATCTTTTCGGATACCGCAAGGCCCGACGCGTCGTCACCCGCCTTGTTTATTCTCATTCCGGACGCGAGCTTCTCCATGTTTCCATCGAGACTCCAGTTCGAGAACTTCAAGGTTCTGTTGGCGTTAATTGCGCTCATGTTGTGATTAATTATCATTTTACACTCCTTTGTCTTTTTCTGTTTTTCCGGCTTCCTTGCCAGCCGCTCTGGGGAGCGATTTAATGCCAAGGTAAAACATAAAGATGGTCCAAGTTACAGGCTTGTATCTGGGCAAATACAAGGCCACAACCATAAGGAGTTAACGCCGCAGGCAGTGTTTTAAAAGAACAATTAGAAATCAGGGATTACTCCCTGTTCGAGATGTCGGCGCCTATGGTGGGCACATTTAGGGCTGATATTGAAGGTTACAAGAAATTACAGGCTTTTATAAGGCTGTTTTGGCTGTTTTGGCTATGTTTTATCTTATTTTCGGCTTTTTTTAACTTTTTTTTTGATTGTGCTGAGCGTTTCTTTGGCATGAGCCGGCAGGATATGCCCGAGCAGCCGCCCGCGAGGCGGCCCTGTGCACATCTTAGCTAATCCTTGGGCCTTTTGTAAAAGCTGCCGTTGAGCTGCTCGGTTTTGATTATATTTATGAATGAGTTTGGGTCCGCTTTCTTGATCGCGGCGACAAGCCGCCCTGCCTCATTGGCGGATATGACGGAGTAGAGCATTATATGTTCCGCCATTTTATAGCGGCCTATACCGCTGAAGGATGTAGCGTCGTGGTTTGTTATATTGTGTATTATAGAATACACCTCATCGGGCTTGTCGGTAATTATGAAGAGCGTTCTTTGCTGATAGCCGCGGTAAAGCGCGCTTATGACAATGGTGCTTGCAAACTGAAAGATTATTGAATACAGCGCTTTATCTATCATAAAAAGCCACGCCGCGATAATGAGAATGACGCAATTTGCCGTAAAGATATAATTCCATGCGTCTCTTTTGTATTTTTCTGATATGAATATTGCTATGAAATCGGTTCCACCGCTTGTCGAATCCGCGAAAAGACAGAGAGCTATTGAAACGCCGTTGAGCAGCCCGCCGAAGACGGCGGAAAGAAGCGTGTCATGAAGCTGCAAAAATTCGGTAAACATTGACGGCATAAAGTCGGTCAAGAGTCCGCTGATCGCAATCATAAGAACAGAGTAGAGCGTGAAACGCTTGCCTATGAAACGGAAGCTGATGACCGCCGGAACCGCGTTCAGGATATACAGCAGGACACTGAACGGAATGTTTATGCCGGCAAAACGGAGGAAGATTTCCTTGATGAGCAGGGAGAGCCCGGTAAAGCCGCCGGGAATGAGTCCGCCGGCGTGTACAAAGGTATTAATGTTGAAGGCCATTATGACCGCGGCCAAGGTTACAAGGGAAAGGCGTTTTACCGTATTCAAAGCAATCACCTTCGTTCTGGAAAAAATATTAAGTCTCTATATATAACAGCGCTGATTCATGTGTCAAGAGATTTAATAACCCTCATCGTTAAAATCCGTTCGTCATACGGGTTGAGCCTCATTGCCTCCGCCGCGAAGCGTTCCGCTTCTCGGCGGCGCCCCAGCGCTGCGAGTACCTCGGCCGTCTTCATCCATGAACCGAAAAACTGAGGAATGAGTTCCCGCGCCGCGCCGTAGAACTCCAGCGCGCCTTCCAAATCGCCCTGAATGCTTTTTGCTTTTCCCATGCGCAAATAAGCCCAAATATTGTCCGGAAATTTTTTGAGCATGGCGCCGTATACCTTTTCGGCGCGACGCGCGTCCTGCTCTTTAATGAAAATATCCCCTTCCATAATATCGGTAACCCAGCATTCGCCGCCGGTTTCCCTGTGACTTTTGAAATCGGACAGGGTATACTGTCCGCGTCCGGACTCTTGCGCCAATCCGTTTAAAAGATTCAGCATGCTTTTTTTGGCGGCTTTATCATTGCGCAAAAATATTCCGCTCTCCGCAGAGGTGAACCATATATCATCATTAATCCTGCCGGCCTTTTTCATTTTGTTGTAGAGCGCGGTGCCCGGATAATAGGCCACAGGTGATACCATGCCGTCGCCCGGAAGTATCCTCTTGATGAGTTCAATGCTCTTTTGCGTGTCCTCATCTTTTTCTCCGTCCATGCCGGTCATGAGATAGACCGAGAGGTAGACTCCGGCCCT
>JAITPE010000300.1 GCA_031289575.1 Spirochaetia bacterium
GTTTTCGCGGCCTCTCATCAGACAAAAATAAAAGCGATGATTTTGTCAGAGCCGTATTCCGCGTCTTACTATGTGTTCAGGGAAAACATCGATCCTGTCGTTTACACAAATCTCCTTGACAGGCGGCCGGGCATAAAAATGGCGTCAATCATGAGCGCGCTGGGACTTGTGCGGTATTTTTCGGCGGTGCCTTACACCGGCCTTCCGGCGGAGATCCGCCCTTTGGTTGTAGAAAACTATTGCAGAGACGACGCGCTTGCCGCCATGCTCAATGAATACGAAAACGCGCCGCTGCGCAAAAAAAACGTGCCTGCTCTCGCTCCGCTTCCGAAGGTGCCGATAACGGTGATACATCATTCTGTGGAGAAATACCGCAGGGAGCTTATGACATTTTACCTTTCGTACAATGAACTCGAACGCATTGAATCTTTGTGGATGGATATGCTCCACACCATAACAGAACAGTCTCCGTACAGCCGCATAATATTCGCAAAAAAAAGTACCGGCAATATAAATATCAACGAGCCCGAGATCATAATAGAGACCGTCGTCTCGGCTATAAAAAAATAATGTTCATTCCCTCAACAACGGACGAGTTTAAAGCCCGCGGCTGGGACAGGGCCGATGTCATTCTTGTCACAGGGGACGCCTACATTGATTCGCCCTCCGTAGGCATAAGCATAATAGGCCATGTGCTCATGAACGCCGGCTTTAGGGTCGGCGTCATATCTCAGCCCGCTGGCAGCGCGGATATTTCCCGCTTGGGCGAGCCCCGCCTTTTCTGGGGCATAACCTCGGGCGCGGTTGATTCAATGGTATCCAACTACAATGCCGACAGAAGCCGGCGCCGTCACGATGACCTGACCCCGGGCGGCGCAAACAACGCAAGGCCCGACCGCGCCTGCATTGCCTATACCGGACTCATACGGAGCTGCTTCAAGAAAACCGTTCCCATAGTACTCGGCGGCATCGAGGCGAGCCTGCGCCGCATTGCCCACTACGACTACTGGCAAAACACAATCCGGCGCTCCATTCTCTTTGACGCCAAGGCCGACATAATCATCTACGGCATGGGAGAACTTGCGGTACTCTCTTTGGCGCAAAAAATTTCCGGCGGCGCCGATTACCGAACGCTGCCCGGCATTTGCTTTATTGCAAATGAAGCGCCCGCGGGTGCGCTTGAACTGCCCTCATTTGAGGAAGCGTTGTCTGATGTTGATGCTTTTGCCAAAATGTTCCTCATGGCAGGCAGCGGCCCGGAACAAGTTCTTGTTCAAAAACACGGCGCCCGTTTTCTTGTCCAAAACCCGCCAAGCCGGATACTCACTCCCGCCGAGCTTGACCGCGTTTATGAACTCCCCTACGAGCGCGAACTTCACCCGTACTGCGCGGCAATGGGCAGCGTGAGGGCGCTCGAGACTATACGTTTTTCCCTCACAACCCACAGGGGATGCTTCGGCGGATGCAATTTCTGTTCCATTTCCATGCACCAGGGAGGCTCCGTTGTTTCACGCACAGAGGATTCTCTTATACGGGAGGCCGTTTCGTTGAGCCGGCACGCGCTTTTTGCGGGAGTCATAAGCGATGCCGGAGGGGCGAGCGCCAACATGTACGGCACAAGCTGTGCCGCACATGTTGGCGCTTGCAGGAACAAAAGCTGTCTCATGCCCGCGGTATGTCCCTCACTGCGCGTTGACCATGGACGGCTCACAATGCTGCTCGCCAAGTTACGGGAGCTTCCCGGAATCAAACACCTTTTCGTTGCGTCGGGCATTCGCTATGACCTCATCCTTGCTGATGAAAAAAACGGGGAAGCCTACCTGAGGGAACTCGTTGAGCACCACATATCCGGACTCATGCGGATAGCTCCTGAGCACTCATCGCCGCATGTTCTTGAACTCATGGGCAAGCCCTCTTCTGATAAACTCATCGCTTTCAGAAATATGTTTGAAAAAATCATCAAAAAAACCGGCAAAAAAACCGGCCTTTCGTATTATCTCATGGCGGCGCATCCCGGCTGCTCATTGGAAGATATGAGCGATTTACAAAAAGTAGCAGGCGTAAAAAAAGGGCCGATTCCCGCAAGCGTCCAGATCTTTACGCCAACGCCGTCCACATTATCCACTCTTATGTACTACACCGGAAAGGACGCGCGCTCAGGAGATCCGGTTTTTGTTGAAAGAGATATGGGGAAAAAGCAGAAGCAGAAAAGGAGCGTGATGACGTTTGATTTGAGGAAACGGTAAATAAGCGGCAAAAACATATCTTCGGATGAAACAGTCGCAGCCGGATTGGGAGATAAAAGGCTTGACATGAGACATAAAAAAGCCGAAATCTGTAATGATTTGCCATTTTAGGAGGTGTAGAAGATGCATACATTTGAGGTTGATCTGAACGATGTGATTAAAGTCTATGACCTCAAAAAGGATGAGGGGTTTTTGTACTGTTTATATGAAGCCATATCCAATTCGCTGTATTGTTGCCGGGATAATAAAAAAGTCAATATTACAGTACAATTATATCGCCAATATAAAGCGAATGAATTGGCTAAAGATGAAGATCATTTCATTGATTCTTTTGTTATTACAGATAACGGCACAGGATTTACAGATGATAATTATGCAAACTTTACGAAGACGATTTATAAGACAAATCACGCAGGTGGTAAGGGCATCGGCCGGATTGCTTTCTTGAAAGTGTTCACAGAGGTGGAAATAAACAGTGCTTTTGCTCGAGATGGTCAAGTATTTAGGCGTAAATTTAACTTTAACCACGAAAAAATCAAAGACTTTGTTGAGGATATGCCGGTTGATACCCCGCTTTTAACAGAGCTTACCTTTAAAGAGATTAAAACCAATTTCCAGCTCCATACAAAAAAGAGTGCAAATTATTATAGTGATGAAGTCTTACGTCACTTTTACGCGTTTTTCTACTACCTGATAGGTAAGGATACTGAGTTTGAGATAAGGATAATAGATGACAACGGTACCGCTGAAGGCATTATCAATGCTGATAAGCTAAAGCAAGACAAGGTACTGGAAGAGAAGTTCCAGATTAAGAATGTTGATGCTCTTCCGGGTATGGATACGGTTGATTTTGAGCTTATTCATATTAAAACAAAAAATATTAACAGTAATGAAGCTTTTTATGTAGTCGATGAGCGTTCGGCCGGCGCAGTAAACAATCTTGATTTGCCGCCAAGCATATTAGAAGACGAAAACGGCGATAAATTCTATTATTGCGCCTACTTGAAGTCGGATTATTTTACCAGATATCTTAATGAATCACGAACAGAGCTCTCTTTACCCAACAAAGGACAATCGGTATACGTTACCGTGGAAAAAATTGAGCAAGAGGTCAAAGAAAGGATATATAATTTTCTCCGTTATGAAATTGACCTGCTCAATGGAAAGAAAGTCCAAAAAGTACAACAAGTTCTCATTGACCAGGAAAATAATATAATTGCGCATAACAAGGCATACCTTTACATGCTCTCCGATGACTCTACCCAAAAAGTGCTTTTAGAAAAAATACAGTATAAGGATTCAGCCCCAACCATATTGACTAAGGTAAGGGCATTCCATGAAGACTTGCAGCGCGAAACCGTGAACAAGATCAATAACACTATCGAAAAACTCAAAAATAATCAGTCCGACATTGATTTTACAAAACTTGAAAGCGAGATTGGGACGTTAATTGAAAGGGTAAATACAGAGAATCTAATAAATCTGTCGAGCTATATTATGTATCGCAAGTACATTCTCAACCTGTTTAACGAAGGTTTACAGTGCTCATTAAAAAGCGCCGCGCAAAACGAAGCGTTCTTCCACCATGTATTATTGCCGAAGAAAATAAGTAACAGTATTGACTCCAATCTGTGGCTGTTGGATGATTTATTTCTTTATTTTGAAGGCATAAGCGAGGTTGCCATCGAAGATATTGTTATTAATGGCAGTAAAATAATTCGTGACCTGACAGTTGAAGAAAAACAACAGCTTGATGAGTTCAATCAAAAGCGTCTGCGCAAGCGCATAGATTTGCTGTTTTTTCCAGCGGAGAAAAAGTGCATTATTATCGAATTAAAGGATCCCAAAGCAGGTTTGAATGATAACGTTTTGCAGATGGACAGATACGCACAGTTAATCGCTAATTTTGTTAAACCGGAGTTTTCAATC
>JAITPE010000031.1 GCA_031289575.1 Spirochaetia bacterium
TGCGCCGGAGAGTTCAGGAATTTCAAATGGACAGTCGTATTTCCGGCGCTGCTTTACGCCCAGCTCACCGCGTTTATATTGTCACAATATCATAATCCGCCGCTTGTTTTTATAATTGCGTTTGCTTTGCACTTTATCATACTGCCGGCTGTAAATCTTAAAAGAAGGGCCCGATGATAGAACTCTCGAACATAACATATCCGCCGAAAAATCCTGTACTGAAAGAAATCTCTCTTAACTTTAACGAGGGAGAAATAACAGGCATAATAGGCCGCGCCGGCTCGGGAAAATCAACCCTGCTGAGCCTTCTATCGCTTGATGAAAAAATACCCGACGGAATAAAAAAAATGATCCGCTTTAAGAACGAGCCTGCCTCCGCGCTGTCACGGAAAGAAACCGCCGGCCTTGTAATGAGAGCCGATACAATGCCGGAGAACATGGATGAACTGCTCGGCAATTTTCTTCTTTTATCAAGAATCCCGCATAAAAAATTCCTCGACCCGTTTAAGGAATACGATTTTAATATTGTAAACTCATTCATGGAACGCTTTGCGCTTGCTCCCTTCCGCGAGTACGCATTAAACAGGCTTACCGCCGGCTTTTTCAAAAGAACTCTTCTCGCTTTTTCTTTCATAAGGGAAGCCAAAATTATGCTGTTCGACAATCCGACCGGAGGCCTTGACCTCCACGGCACAAAGATCCTGTATAAAGAAATGGTAAAATCGGTCATGGACGGCAGGCGGAGCATAATAATCGCGTCTCACGACATAAACTTCATTGCCGAAACAGCCGACCGCATAATAATACTTGACGATGGAAAAATCGCCGAGGATATTCTCCCTGATAAATTAAATACACAAATTTTAAAAAAACACTTAGAAGTTGAAACCATCATTTCTAAGAACATGTACAATGGGCGGCCCATAGTTCATCTTTTTCCCGGCAGTTGATTATGTGTAATAACGTATCTTAAGGAGAGCTTCTTCGCGGGTTTCCGCAAAAATAAGAAACTGATAGAGTGAAAGCATAACAGCAATGTCTTTCACCTCGGGTTTAATGCAGGCAAGCACTACGCGCCGGCCTTTTTTATAGGCGTTTTGAGAAAGCTCAACCAAAGATTCAATGCCGGCGGCCGTCAAAAGCGAGACAGATTTCATGTCAATAATAACGTTGTCGGTATCGGTAATTTTGTCTATAAAATCTTCGAACTTCATTTGGGTATTCACAGAAATATATCCGGAAGCTTCCACCAATTTTACGCCTTCAAGTTCGGTTAAGGTATATTCAAGATTATCGCTCATAGAGATTACGCAAGAGTTTCTTCTACAGCCCTGTTTATTATATCATTCGGAACAGTCTGATTGTAGAGCGCTTCGCCGGGCGCTTTCAACAGAACAAACCTGACGGAGTTTTCCTTATTCTTTTTGTCAAATTTCATATGCTCAATAACTCCATCGCTTCCGCAGTTTATGCTGTTATCAAACAAATCATAGCGCTTTAAAAGATCAACAACCAATTCCAATCCATCCGCGGACAAAAGCCCGGCCTCTTTTGAGATTCTGCTCTCGGCGAGAATTCCCGCGGCAACAGCCTCGCCGTGGCTTATGTCTTTGTATGCCATAAAAGATTCAACGGCATGCCCCACGGTATGGCCGAAATTAAGAATGGCGCGCAAGCCCTCCTCCTTTTCGTCGGCAGCCACCACAGAGACTTTAAATTTTGCCGAGTGGTAAACAAGTTCACTCAGAACGGATTCATCCTTGACCGATTCAAGGTTATGCTTGAGCAGTATATCCATTGACGCGGCATCACCTATAAGGCTGTGTTTGATGATTTCGGCAAGCCCGCACTTTATTTCCCTGTCGGGAAGCGTTGAAAGAAAAACAGTATCGCTTACAACAAGAATTGGCTGGTGAAAGCTGCCTACAAGATTCTTGCCGCTCTGCAGATTTACCGCCACCTTCCCGCCTATGCCGGCGTCAACCATTGCGAGAAGAGTTGTGGGGCATTGAACAATATTTATTCCGCGCATGTAAAGCGAGGCGCAGTAGCCGGCGAAATCGCCGACTACGCCGCCCCCTATTGACCAGACAAGCGAATCGCGCGCGAGTCCCTTGACGGCAAACCCCTGCAGAAAATTTTCGGCATAGATGTAATTTTTGTTTTCTTCGGAATCCTGCATCAGAAAGAGTTCCTTGTTTGTGTATCCTCCAAGTACCTCTATCAGGTATTCCCAATGCAAATCATACAGATAGTTGCTCAAGACAACGGCGCATTTGCCGCTGCCGGAGATTTTTTCTTTCAGCCTTTGGCTGTCAAGCAGCAAGCGGTTTCCTATTTCTATGGTGTAGCGGCTTTCGCCTATAACAGCTTCTATTTCTTTCATTCGTTTGTCCACAGTTTGCCAAGATAAATTTTCCGCGGCCCTTCCTTGATAATGGATATCAGCTCGGAATTTATAGGCGGATATATTTTGAGCGAGGCTATTTCATCGGCGCTGAAAAAATCAAACCCATGAAGCCTTTTGTCATTTCCAAGCGCGTATTTTCCGGATAAATAGGAACATCGAAAGCATATATTTACAATGTGACGCTCGCCGTGGGGAGATATGGAATCAGAAAGAAGGGATATTTCGTCTACATTTATGCTGATATTGAGCTCCTCCATAAACTCGCGCTTGAGGGCATCCTCAAGGCTTTCGCCGAAATCCACTCCGCCTCCCGGAAGAAGCCAGTATATCTCTCCTTCTTTTTCGTGCGCTATCAGAAGCATCCGCGAGCCGTCAATTACTACTCCGCCTACACGGACGCGGACATTGCCCTTAATCGAGTTCAAATCCTAATATCTCCTTTTTCAAGCTTGTGCAAAGCGGAAGAGGCCGCGTCCATTTCGGCTTTGCGTTTACTGCTGCCTGTTCCTGTAATAACTTCCTTGCCGTTTATTACAAGGCGCACCCGGAACTCCTTGTTGTGGTCGGGCCCCATTTCATCAATCACCTCATAGATGGGCCTGTCCTTGTATTTTTTTTGAACATATTCCTGAAGGGTCGTTTTAGGGTCACGCTGATATGTCATGCTGTCAATGCGCTCAATGTGTTTTTTTAGAAAGCCCAGAACAAAGCGGCGGGAATCCTTTAATCCGGAATCCAAATAATATGCCCCTATGACAGCCTCAAGCGTATTGGCAAGAATCGAGGCGCGTTCGCGCCCGCCTGTTGTCTCCTCTCCCTTCCCCATAAGAAGAAACTGGCCTATCTTCATATCAAGGGCTACCTTTGAAAGAATATCTTCCGATACAACAACCGATTTTATTTTAGCGAGATCGCCCTCGTGGTATTCCTCAAAATGCTTAAACAGGTACTCATTTACCACAAGCCCCAGAACAGAATCGCCGAGATACTCAAGGCGCTCGTTATCGGATAGGTCAGGAATATGTTCATTGAGATATGAGCGGTGGACAAGCGCCCGGGCAAGCATTCTTTTATCCTTGAACTTTATGCCCAGAATATTCTGCAGCTTATCAAGCTGACGCGAACGGCTTCTCTTTGCGTTCTTGGCATTTTCAACGAGTTCTTTTTTATCCTCAGCGCTCATGTCAACTTCTCATACTGCCGGAATCTATGTAATCAACAATATCCTGAACCGTATGCAGGCTGTCATAGATTTCTTCCACAATATCAATATTAAAGCAATCCTCGAAAGCCATTACAAGAGAAACAGAATCAATGGAATCGACCCCAAGATCATAGATAAACGAAGCGTCCGGAGTAACATAAGTATCGCTGATATTTAGGCGCTTGACTATAATCTCTTTTAGCTTTTCAAAGGTACTCATCACTTTTCCCGCTGTTGTAATACAAAAAAGGGATGCCAACAGCATCCCTTCACCGGTTAGAAAGACGGAGCACTAATCCGCCAGTTTCACCTTCTTTTCAATTACAAGTTCACCCTTGTAATACCCGCACTCGGGACAAACACGGTGAGACTTTGTATATGCGCCGCACTTGGGGCACGGCCTTAGCCCGACAAGACCGATGGCGTCATGCGATCTTCTCATTCTTGATTTTGATTTTGATTTTCTTCTCTTTGGTACTGGCACAGCCGGACTCCTATATATGATATTTATATGAACGCAATTTCTATATTTGCAGCTTTTTTTGTCAAGGCAAAAAATAAAAAAATGTTTACCCTGCCCTGAATATACCCATATTCAGAAGATTTTTCCCGGAAAAAGTGGATTTTTCTAATTTACCTCAAGAAGGTGTTGACGAAGCAGTGAAAATATTAAATATTATACTCTTTATGAAGCAAGAAATGCCTTGGGTCTTAATTAAAACAATAGATGAAATAAAGACATTGAGTTAGGAATGAATAAACTACCCTCCCTCCGATGAGCGATGGGATAGTGCGAACGAGATGGAAAAATAAATGTATAACGAAACAATAGAAAGTTTTATTAGCGCATTAAAAAACAAAAAAGAAAGAGGAAATATTGATTATCAATTAGCGCTAAATACGATTGAAAAACCGCTTAAAAATATTCAAATAAAAGGCATTAATGTGCCGGAAAATATTTCAGTTTTTTATCTGAAAATTAGTAGTTTATATATTTGTACGCCCAGATGTTTAGAACTATTATCTCCAATGAATTTTGAGATAATAGATAAAAGGTATATTTGGTTCTCTACTATCAATAAAGTAAACAAAATATGTTTCGATTTTAAATACTTAAATTCAGCAAAACAATGGGATATTATTAATTTAGATACTAAATTTCTTATTACTCAAACATTATCAAGTTATATAACGAATAAAATATGGGCTTGGATTGATAGGGAAAGAAAAATATGGGAAAATGAATTTTGAAGTGTTACTATGACAACGAAAATAAGTAAATCTGTGAGTTGGTTCATTGTAATCTTTGTGATAGCGCCTGCTGCGGTATTTTTGATTAACATACTGTTTTTTCCTAAGAATTGGAATGCAGAGAAACAGGTTCCGAAGTATATTGATAATTCAATAGAAATAAAATTGTATGTGCCGCGTGGAAAGGAAGCGGATAAATATTTTAAGACCGACAGGGTTTATACAGGACTTAGAACCGCTTTTTTAAGAGGAAAATTATCAGGAAAAAGGGTCGAAAAGATGGTTTTCTTCAATAATGAATATCAAAAATATTTTTCATTGTCAATTATAGCAGAAAAAGAAATACAATTTGATGCATATTATCGGATTG
>JAITPE010000037.1 GCA_031289575.1 Spirochaetia bacterium
TCTTCTTGCCTTTACATTCTTCTTCAGATTATTTATGATTGATATGGTCAGTACAAACGGTGATCCAATTTTTTATTGGGGAGCGGCAAAGAGCCTGTTCTCCAATGGCGGATATGTGGACATCTTTCAGCAGTCGGCAAGATTTGGAGTAATACTTCCACTCTACATCTTTCAGTTATTATTTGGAACATCGCCCATCTCGTATTATCTGCCATTGATTCTGGTTAATGTCTTGATGACATATTATCTGTATAAAATGATACTGCTCTTAAGCGATGAAGTCAAGGCATTCTTTGTAACACTTACTTTCATTTTATTCCCTCTTTCATGGATTTACGGATATGCCTATTTTATGCATCCATATCCAGGGCCTTTTGAGACCCTTTTTGTTCTTATATCATTTTACTATCTCACTCTTTGGAGTTTTAAAAAACCTAAAATAAAATATGTCATCATAGCCTCAATTTTTATGTTTTTAGCTTATGAGTCAAAAGAAACAGCAGTTATAATGATACTTGGAGGAATCTTTATACTTCACAAAAATAAAAAGCACCTCATAATTTATTCCGGTATTTTGGCAATGTTATTTATTTGCGAAATAATTCTTTATAAAATAGTGGCGGAGATTGACTTCGGAAGGCTTGGAGCAATGCAATCTCACTTTGAAGACCCAGGGCAGTACTTAGTCTACTTTAACTCGCCGTTTGATCTATTGAAAAGATTTACAGTAGGATTAAAACACCCATCTAAAATCATGTTTTGGCTATTTTTCCTCTTCACTCCTTATTATCTTATAAAAAATAAATCAAGACAAACAAAACATCTTCTCATAATTGCCTATAGTTTTATTATTCCAATTACCTTTGCTGTTAAAAGCATAAACCCTGTGCAGATAGCATTACCATTCAATACAAGATATCTTAATATTGTTCTTCCTTATGTAACGGCAATTAATGTATTTGGAATAATACGCGCCATCGAATGGTGCAGAAAAAAAACATTTGGAATAAAATTCAAAAAAGAAACACTCAAAAAAATACATGTGCGCTTTGTAGTTTTGCTTTGTGCCGCAGCCTTTATTTTTTGTATTTTATATAAAAAAACCATTCATTACAAAATCTATTTGTACAATAAGTTGATTGATGATGCTGTTCTCAAAAATATGGCCATTGTACAAAAAACCGACACAGACAACCGCCATCATTCTACTAATGAGTTAGATGTGGCCGCCCGTATGTTTATGGACAATCCTGACATGATACGCGAAACAATAAAAACTCATTCTGTTTATCCGCATATTCTCTATATATCTACAACTGAGGATAAAACAGAGCCTGCCTTGTCAGATGAGGTGGTTTTTGTACAAAGTACGCCTTTCGGGGCTCATATTCTTAAGCTGAAAAATGTAATAGAATAAGATCTGATATTTCCTTGACACAAGGGCAGCCGAATATTTTAAGCATTTTATGCAAAACATTGAAAACATTAAACAGGAAATAGCGGCAAGAAAAACCTTTGCCATTATATCGCATCCCGATGCGGGAAAAACCACGCTTACGGAGAAACTTTTGCTTTACGGCGGAGCAATCGAACTTGCGGGTTCGGTTACGGCCAAAAAGAAACAAAAAGAAACATCCTCGGACTGGATGGAGCTTGAAAAAAAGCGCGGCATATCCATATCCTCAACGGTTCTGCAGTTCGAATACCGCGGATTCAAATTAAATCTTTTGGACACTCCGGGGCACAAGGATTTTTCTGAAGACACATACAGAGTGCTCATGGCGGTCGACGCGGTCATAATGGTAATTGACGCCGGTAAGGGGATTGAGAGCCAAACCGTCAAGCTTTTTGAAATATGCCGCAAGCGCAATATACCAATCTTTACGTTTATAAACAAGTTAGACCGTCCGGCGCTTCCCCCGTTAGAACTGATTGACCAAATTGAAAAGGTGCTTGGCATAATAACCTGGCCGGTTTGCTGGCCGCTTGAAAGCGGCCCGTTCTTCAAGGGCATATATGACAGGCTCCGAAGCAAGGTTTATCTTTACGAAAGGGTTCCGGGCGGAGCCTATAAGGCGCCGGTTTCGGTTCACGGAATGCATGATGATGCTGTGAAAAATATTTTAAACGAAAAAGTTTATGCCGAAATTATGGAAGAGATTGAGATGCTTGACGCTTCGGCCGGTACTCTTGAACCGGATGATGTGCTCGCCGGCATTATTACTCCGGTGTTTTTCGGCAGCGCGGCCAATAATTTTGGCGTCGAGCTTTTCCTGAACTGGTTCCTTGACAATTCGCCGCCGCCTCTGCCGCGCCGTTCGGGCGGCGGCATTGTGGCGCTCGACGCTCCGGTTTTTTCCGCCTTTGTTTTTAAAATACAAACCAACATGAACCCTCAGCACAGGGACCGCATGGTTTTTGCAAGGGTCTGTTCCGGTGTATTCTACAGAGACATGACTGCATGGAACACAAGGAGCGGCCGTGAGGCGCGGATATCCAATTCCCATAATTTCTTTGGAAGAGAAAGAACAACCTTAGACACTGCCTATCCCGGAGACATCATAGGTTTTGTAACAAATTTTGATTTCCGCGTTGGAGACACAATAAGTTCCGATCCCGATCTTGTTTTCAAGGAGATTCCGCGCTTCGCGCCGGAATGCTTTGCCTATATCAGCAATATATCAACATCGGCCTATAAAGCCTTTCGAAAGGGATTGGAGCAGCTGCTCGCCGAAGATATTGTGCAAATGTTCACGCTTAAAGAAAGTTCCGGCAATTTGCCGCTCCTCGGAGCAATAGGCCCGCTGCAGTTTGAGGTGCTGCAGTATCGGCTGCGCGATGAGTACGGCGTTGAAACTAATCTTGAAAGCAAACCGTGGTCGCTCCTGCGGTGGATAAAGAGCGGGGATAACGGCCCCGGCTTATACCTGCCGAACGGCTGCGCGGGCGGATTTGACGATAAGGAGCGGCCGGTTATTTTTTTCAGGGATAACTGGGCTATGCAGTATTTTGAGGGAAAAAATTCCGCAGTAAGGCTGCTGGATTCTCCGTCTCAGGAATAAGATGAAAAAAAATTTATGCTGTTCAAAAATTTATTCTTGCCGGTTTTTGTCTGTATAGAATTTGACTATTGAATCTTCGGAATGGAGCTTATATGTTTTTGAAATCAATGGAACTTTTCGGCTTTAAGTCCTTTGCCGAGAGAACCCTTATAGAGTTTAAGCCTGGAATCACAGCAGTTGTGGGGCCTAACGGCTGCGGGAAGTCAAATATTGTTGACGCCATAAAATGGGTTGTGGGCGAAAAACAGGCCAAGAGCCTACGCGGGCAGACGATGGCGGATATTATCTTCTCCGGAACCGATAACCAGAAGCCTCTCTCTCTTGCCGAGGTTCTGGTGACTATTGACAACACAGAGCGCATTCTTGATTTCGACGCCAATGAGGTAAGCGTCGGCCGCCGCATATTCAGGGACGGCTAATCGGAGTATC
The DNA here is from genome assembly GCA_031289575.1 of Spirochaetia bacterium. Lineage (GTDB taxonomy): Bacteria > Spirochaetota > UBA4802 > UBA4802 > UBA5550 > JAITPE01. Next base: position 3,492 of record JAITPE010000037.1, read on the forward strand.
ACATCAACAAATCACCGGTAAGGCTCAAGGATGTCGAGAAACTCTTTATGGATACCGGAATAGGAAAATCAGCCTACTCTGTTATGGAGCAAGGCAGGATGGACTTGATTCTGTCCACAAGTCCTGAAGACCGCCGGTACATATTTGAGGAAGCTGCCGGAATATCACGCTATAAACTGCAAAAAAAAGAATCGCTGCGCAGATTAGAAGAGACAAACGAAAACCTAATGCGGGTCAACGACCTAATAAAAGAGATTGAGCGCGAAAAAGATTTTAAGGCAAGGCAGGCCGATAAAACAAAAGAATATCTTGTTCTCAAAGAACGCCGAAAAGACTGCGACATAAAACTTTCGATTTTAAAATTCCGCGAGCTCGAAAGGAAGATCGAAAAAATTTTGAACGATATAGCAAAGCTGGACCAGGAAAGAGAAAAAATCTCGGCGAGGATAGCGTCAATATCGTCCGAGAACGAAATTGATGAGAGACGAAACAATGATATTCAAAGCCGAATATGGGAGCTCGGCAAGCGTCTCGATGAATACAAGATACGGGTTGATGAAATTGATTCCAAGATCGCTAAAAACCGCGATTTAATAACAGAGCAGAGGGAGAATGTATCCGGCATTGAAAAAAAAATATTGTACTGTCAGGAGCGCAAAAAGGAGTATATAGGCGAGAAAGAAAAAACCGAGCAAAGCGGCGCCGAAATAAAAGCCAAAATGGAAGCCGAAAATGCCGCCCGCGCGCAGAGTTTCGCGGCCCGCAAGGCTAAGCTTAATTCCATTCACGCGTCCCGAGACAACATAGACAAGAACAAAATGCTTATAAAAGACCACGAAAGGCAGCTCACCTCTCTGCGCGACGAACTTGAGGTTGTAATAAGGCAGCTCATTCAGGCCATTGATCAAAGAAAGGCCGAG
>JAITPE010000070.1 GCA_031289575.1 Spirochaetia bacterium
TCTAAAGTTCATGTACATAGACGCCGTCGTACAGGTTGACGTTGCCCGGTACGAAACCGGAGGGCTCTGACCCCGTGCCCTTTGCCTTCTGTATAGAATAAACCGGCAAAAAAAATAGATGACAGTTTAAAAGAAATTTAGTGCAAAGGGGCATGAATCTTAAAATTTTATATGAAGATAACCATGTTATAGGCGTTTATAAGGAAGCAGGGGTTCCGTCGCAGCCCGATATAAGAAACATCCCATCGCTGTATGATCACGTCAAGGAGTACATAAGAGTAAAATACAACAAGCCGGGGGATGCCTTTGCCGGCGTTGTCCACAGGTTGGACAGTCCGGTATCGGGGGTGATGATCTTTGCCAAAACCTCAAAGGCGGCGCGGCGGCTTCACCGCGATATGCTTCTCGGCAACATAAAGAAATTCTACATCGCGCTCGTCGATTCGCCTGAGAAGATGAGTGACGGCTGGCAATTGTTCGAGGATAACATAGAAAAGGTCTATGGCGGATCCAAAATCAGCCCTTCCAACGGGAAAGCAGCAGGGTTATCATGCATCCGCCTTGGAGAATACGGAGGGCACAGCTTGCTTTGTGTAAATCTCCATACCGGAAGAAAACACCAAATAAGAGTTCAGCTTGCCTCGCGCGGCATGATTGTCGCCGGCGACAAAAAATACGGATATACCGGGCACATAACGTCCCTTCTGCTTCATGCCCTATACTTGAAATTTCCCCATCCCGTAAAGGATGAGGAAATTGAATTGGTAAGCGGGATTCCGGACAGATTTTATGGCATTATTCCCGAAAATATGCTTATACTACAAAATATTGTTGACATAATACATGATTTCGGAAAAATTAAGACTAATGACAGAAGGCCATAACATGAAATTTATTCTTATCATTGTTTTTCTTTTTATGGCGTCCGCCGCCGCGGCTGATTCTGTGCCTGTTCAACTATGAATATGGACTTTTAATACATGGATGATGATTTAAATTTTGACTCCCTGTTCGGTGATGCTTCACTAATTGAGGAGTCTGTAGAATCCGTAGAATTTCAGGAACCCGAGATTGAGCCCGAGCCTGTAGTTGAACGCCCGGTTGCGCAGCCGCAGCCAAGCCCCGGGAAAAAACGCTCGTCCAAAGATTTTGAACCGGACATGGACATGCTGCTCATAACAGCTCAGTCCTCGATGATAATAGAAGGCATGAAGGCTTTGACAAACAAGGATTATTCCGGTAAAAAACTGCCTGTTTATCTGGAAGCCTTCAGGGGAATCGAACTCTATGTAAAAATACTGGAACGCAATCCGGACAATTACAACAAGCTGTCTCCGATAATCAATCAGGATCCCGACTGTGAAGAGGTCGAGACCATTGCCTTCAACCTGTACAGGCATAAGTACAAAGACCGGCCTGTAAGCGACGGGCAAAAATTGATCGCCTATGAGATATTTCGCGACAGAATGAAAAACGCCTATTACAAATCACTCATAAGCCAAACAATGGTAGGAATCAAAAACTACTATCTGATGTCCGGAAGCATAAACGAGGATAAGATCAAGAACGCCATAAATTCTAACCATGAAAAACTCAAGTCCGATATAGAAAAAATAAGCCGCACAGTAGCGGTCGCTGTAGAACTCGTAAAGAGCGGCAACATTGAAATAAGCGAAGGTCTCAAGGGAAGGGATGTGAACCTATTCATCATAAGGGCGACCGAACTTCTCGTATACTACTATACAAAAATTCAGAACAAGCAAAGCGCCGATTACTACCAGCGTATCAACGATATGTACAGCAAGTATCTCATAGTCCGCTGACGCAAATCATGTTTCGCGTTTTTTCTACAAAAGATCCTGAACCAAATTGTATATAACACGCTCCGCGTAGAGGAGTCCCTCTTTGCTCAGGCAAACGCGTTCCGTTTCAGATAAAATAATCAGCCCGCTTTTTATCTCGGAGTTTATCCGTTCAAGAGTTCTATGCGGCATGCTGCCGAATTCCTTCGCGAAATCGCGCATCGAAAATCCCCTCGTCATGCGCAAGGCTGTCATTATAAATTCGGCCATTGCGGAAGAAACCTTTCTTTCATCTTCATCCAAGGCAGAGAGCGGATTTGCTATGTATTCCTCAAGCGGAATATTATTGATATAGCGGCGCCCTCCGTAGAAAGAATGCGCTCCGCTTCCGAACGAGATATACGGCTGAAAAGTCCAGTACTTGCTGTTGTGCGATGACTCAAATCCGGGCAAGGCGTAGTTTGATATTTCATAGTGCGTGTATCCCATTTCCTCAAGTATGCGTTCCGTGTCCAAGAATACGGCGCGCTGCAGGCTTTCAAGGGGCTCATCGTACTTCATATCGAATGACAGAGGAGTCCCCTCTTCAATTGATAGAAGGTAGGCCGATATATGTTCGGGACAGTAAGACGCGACAGTTTTAAGCTCGCGCTCAAAATCCTCTATTTTTTGCCCGGGGATTCCTGTAATCAGATCTACGCAATGCGTTATGCCCTTAAAAGAAAAAAAGGCGTCGAGGTGCTTCTGTGTACACAGTTCATGTGCGCGGCCGATTGTAGCGTGAAGTACTGGATCCATTGTTTGTACGCCGAGAGTCAGCCGGTTAAAACCGGCGTCTGCCAGCGCGGAGAGTTTTTCCAAGCGCGCGTCTGATGGGTTCATTTCAAGGGATATTTCGGCCCCAGGGAGAATATGAAAGGTTTCCGCGGCGGCGCTGAGTATAGCCTTAAGTTCTTCGGGCGGAAACATCGACGGGGTGCCCCCGCCGATGTAGACGCTGTCGACATCGGTTCCGCGGGGAATATTTTCACGCTCCATGATTTCCTTCTTGAGCGCCGCCGCATAGCCTTGAGTGTATGCGCTCCAAGCGGCGGGAACCGAGTAGAATCCGCAGTAACGGCATTTAGCTCTGCAAAAGGGAATATGTATGTAGACGCCTGCCGTCACTCGTTTTGCGTATTCCCGCGCATGAGTTTTGTTTCAAAGGGAGGAAGAAACACTCCGCTGCATGCCTTGGCAAGGAACTCAAGCGACGCGGATGTATTTGAAAATGACATGAGAAGCAAATCGTAGCTGCCGGAACGGAGAAGCGGAAACGGGTCGCCGCTTACAGCGGCGGCCAATGGAATGCCTTTCTTTTTGCAAAAAGAAAATACGCCTTCAACTCCGGCCGCACTGTATGAATAAAAATACAGCACGGCCTCTTTGCCGGCCGGAATTTTATTGATAGCAGCCTCCGCCTCTTGAATGCCGCTCACAACTATGTCGTTTTTATCCAAGGACAGGTGCGCTGTAAAGCCCGGGGCGTTTGCCGCGAAAATTCGCACGGTCTCCTCCGGCGGCGAGACAAGCGCGCGGTCTCCTCTGCAGCATATTGATTTTTGCGATATTTCCCTGTTTACGCCCTCCCCTTTTTTGAGTATTTCTATTTCGTCTTTGTTGGGAATAAATTCAGGAGATTCGATCATGCCCTCTTCATTGTACGCGGCTATTTTGTACCTGAACTTTGTTTCGATTATACGCCTCACCGAATCGTCAATACGGCTCTGCGGAATCTCTCCATTTTTTACCGCCGTAATGAGAGATGTATATATTTTTTCAATG
>JAITPE010000168.1 GCA_031289575.1 Spirochaetia bacterium
AATAAAGCGACGAATTCAAGCGGAGCTTTCTGGAATGAGCGTTTCGGCAGTAAGGTTGCGGAAGATCAAAAAGACCCTGTAGATTACCTTTTGGGTACTATTTGGTATGTTGCCTATAACCCATGCCGAAAGGGGATGGCGTCTGATCCACGAAAAACATATATAGGCTCTATCAACCCTTATTTAGAAGAAGGATATGATAAAGTCCCTGTGAAGATAACGTTGCATCCTTTTTTCATAGCTCTCGGCAACACTCACAAGAAGCGTCTTAAGAAATTTCTCCGCTATGAAAAGATATACTTGAGAAAGCAGAAAGAGAAGATGCGTATCTGAGATATATCTGTCTCTGTAGTTAAACAAAATTAGTTCACCTCGACCGCTCCTGCTTTTGGCAGGCCAGCCCTTGGTATATCTAAACAGCAAAAACTGGCTGGATTTCGTCTGTTTCCTTTCCTTGTAAATACCGCAAATTTCATTTTTTGCTTCCGGCAGGCGCTTTATGTGTTTGTTTTCATAAAATGTGGTGCAATGGGCAAAGCCTGAGCAGAAAACAAAGGAATCGTTTGATCTGACCCATGCTCTGACCCCCGCGGGTCAGAGCACACTCGTTGCCACATCAAAAACCGTCCTCCGCTGCGCTCCGTCCGGTTCTTTAAAATCATGATAGCGGGAAAATAAAAGGCTTGCATTATAAATACAGAATGCTATTTGTAACAAAATACAAAATAAGTTTTTGAAAAACCGGCAATGGAGGGAATCGCCGATTCGGCATAACTTATAGCTGGAGCTCCATCAGCCATATCTTAACAGCAATGGAAGGGTACCTTTGGCCAATAAATATTTAAAAATCTGTATATCAATTTTCGCCTGCGGTATAATAATGCTGCCGGTTGCCTGCGGAAGTTCTCCGCTCGAAGATCACGCGTCCCTCGGCTTTTACGGAACACCCGACGAAATAATAAAAAAATTAGAACAAACCAACAAGGATGCCGGCCAATACTTTATGCTTGGCCAGGCCTTCAAGGATCAAAAACAGCACAAAAAAGCCCTGCTGTATTTCGCAAACAGCTGCTTTGCCTCTCATAAAAACGAGCAGCTCACACTTTATCCAATGCCTGTTTACAGCTATGTAACCTCGTTCCGGCGAAAATCGGCCTACTACGAGGACGCGCTCTACGAGATAGCGCTCATCATGTACTCGTACCAGGAATACGGGTACACCGAAAAGTTTTTGAAAAAAATAGGCAAATCCAACCTTGGCCTGCATGTTGACGCGCAGATTCTTTTAAGCAGGGCGCTACAGGCTCAAAAAAAAGAAGATGAAGCCTTTGATATTTTGTCGGATGAAATTTCCGCCGCGCCGAATAATCCGACCCTCCTTAAATTGCTCATCCGCCGCGCGTCCCTGTACGAGAGCATTGATGATTACGGCATGGCCGCGGCCGATTACAGCCTTATTATAGAAAAAGACATGAAATCCTGGCAGGCGGGACTTTCCGCGGCCAATCTTTACCGGTTGGCGGGAAAAGCCGGCCTTGATACAAATGAAACGCTGCTGCTCGCGAAGGGACTCTACATTGCCAAAAAGCATAAAGAAGCGCAGGATATTCTCACCTCTCTGAAAAAAGATGAGCAGGCCGATAAAAAAACAGTCAACGAATACACGCTCAGAGTACTGACCAACCTCGGGCCGGATGCCGAAGCCCAAAAGGCAGCGAAGGAAATTCCGGACGGGCAGCAGATCATGGCGGATGAACTATGGCTTTCCGGAAAACGCGACAAGGCGGTCCAAGTATACAGGGATACGCTGAAAAACAACGTAACCGAAAAGGCTCTGTACAGAACAGCGCTGTATATGTCCGACAGGAACCGCAGCGGCTACAGTTCGTTTCTGGAACTTTACATAAAAAATTTCCCGGATGCCGAAAACGCCGGCCAAATGCTGTGGCTCCTTGCCCGCTCGCGCATTGAAAACGGGCAAACAAACGAGGCCGAAAAGCTTCTCGGCAAATAAACAGAAAAATTTCCCGAAGGAAAATACAGCGACCAGTGCAGATTTTGGCTCAACAAAATCTATGCGGCTGCCGGCAGCGGCAAACAGGCGGAAGAAATGGCATTCCGGCTTGTCTGCATAAATCCGGACTCGCCCTACACATTTCTACTCTTGGAAAGAGCAGCCGAAAAAATCACAGCCAACGATATCCGCTCGCTGCTTCAAAAAACAGATAAAAATTCCGACGCGCGGATTTACTATCACAGCCTTCTCTTTGTAAAAGAAAAGAACATGGCGGAGCGCGAAAAACGCATACCCTCGCTTAGCGCGGCCTCTGTGCGCGATAACCGGCTCGTCGAGGACTCATTGCAAAACGCCGCGTCGGGCAAGTACAAAACAAAACAGCTGCAGAACCTTGAAAAATACATGTCCATCGGATATACCGAAGGAATCGAACGCGTTACAGGAATTCTGCCCGACGCGGACACTGCGGACATAGAAAAGGCTGCCGCGCTGGCACATCTTGGCGGCAAGTACTCGTATCCCTTCTATTCGGTATACTATGGGCAGCAATTACTCAAGAGCCTTTCGGTAAGAGAAAACATTTTCATTCTGCCCCAAAAATTCATAGCAATGATACTTCCATCGCCCTTTGCCGAGGAGGTAAAACAAAGCTGCGACCGCTATAAAACAGACCCCAACAGCGTATACTCGCTTATAAAGGCCGAATCACTCTTTAACCACAAGGCAAAATCATCGGCCGGCGCAATCGGCCTTATGCAGCTCATGCCGCCTACGGCCGGAGAAATAGCTAAAAACTCCGGAATGACACAGTACGATCTCAAAAAACCCGAGGACAGCATACGTTTCGGCTCGTACTACCTTGGCTGGCTTAAGGGCTATTACAAGAATAACTTTATCTACATGGCAGCGGCCTACAATGCCGGCGCCGGAAACGTAAATAAATGGATAAAAAAAATAGGCGATACCGATCCGGATTATTTTACAGAATTTGTTGCCTTTACCGAAACGCGTTATTATATTCTCCGTACAGGCAAATTTGTAAGGCAATATTCCATAATAAATGGCTCATAAATTTTACATCATTCCGCTTATTGCGCTCGTACTTTTTGTTTCATGCGGCAGAGAAAACCTGAAACGGCAGGCGGAAGAAGAAAAGGCAATCCAAAAATCCATTGAGATGTACCATTCGCCAGATTGGCTTATCCGCCTTAACGGAATAGAGGCGGTTAAAAATCCGCCTCACCCAAAGGGCTGGAGCCAAAACGCCGAAAAGAGCATTGTAACCTTTCTTATAGGCGCTACCGAGGATGCGCATCCGGCCATAAGAATAGAAGCCGTAAAGAGCCTTGCTCCCTATAACAGCAATAAGAATGTCATTGGCCGCCTTAAAGAAATATGCATGAATGACGGAAACAATGTCCGCTGGACAGCCCTTGATGTTCTGTCGCAAAGCTCCGCGCCGGAAACGCTTGATGTGTTTATTGCCAATGTATCAAGCATAGATATTCTAATACGGGAGGCATCCATAAAGGGAATAATGCGGGTAAGCAATGATTCCTTAAAACAGGATGTGCTGCCCTATATACTTGCCGCGATTCAAGATCAGGCAATCGGCGTAAGAATCGCGGCCCTTGAGAATCTAAAATTTAAAGATGACGCAATATACCAAGCTCTCGCAAAATGCTTTCAGGAAGACGGCCTGACGGTATCTCTTTTAGCCTCGCTTCTCAAGGCAATAAACGGCTACAAAATCGACAGCGCCACATGGGAAAAAATAGTGCCGCTTTTGACACATGCCGATACGGGCATCCGCCTGCTCGCGCTCCGCGCCCTTAAAAACGGGCAGTCGGACTTGTAAGCGGTACGGTCTCTTTAAGATTTCATTACGAATAGACAAAAACTTGACTTTTCCCTTCCTTATTCGACTTCTTCGACTTCGCGGTTATTTTCTATGCCATCAAATCTACTCTGCCCGCATAAAAAATGTTGACACAGAGGCGGGAAAATTTTATATGTCAAACCTATAAAATCAGTAGGAAATATATAATATAAGAATATGAGCATACTTGACCTTGTGGGGAATACTCCGCTTTTGGAGTTAACAAAGATTTCGCGCGAAGTTCCTGGGGTCTCCATCTTTGCCAAGGCGGAATTTTGCAACCCGTCCGGTTCGGTTAAAGACAGGGCAGCCAAAGCAATGGTTTTGCGCGGCATAGAAGAGGGAGAGCTCGCTCCGGGCAAAACCATTATTGACGCAACCAGCGGGAACACCGGTATTTCCTATGCCATGATCGGCGCGGTGCTTGGGTACCCTGTAACCATTTACCTGCCCGCCAACGCGAGCCGTGAGCGCAAGAGTATGTTGGGCTGCTACCATGCGTCTCTTGTGGAAACGGATCCGCTTGAGAGTTCGGACGGCGCCTTCATAGCCGCGCAAAAAGAGGCGCAGGCTCATCCTGAGAAGTATTTTTATCCGGATCAATACAATAACAATGCCAACTGGCAGGCGCATTACGATACAACGGGCGTGGAGATTTGGGAGCAGACTCATCATTCCGTGACACACTTTATTACCGGCTTGGGAACATCAGGCACATTTACAGGAGTTTCGCGCAGGCTCAAGGAATACAATGAACAAATACAGGTTATCGCTCTTCAGCCTGATTCTCCCATGCATGGGATCGAAGGCACAAAGCACATGCAGAGCACCATCAAGCCCGGCTTCTATGACCCAAGCCTGCCCGA
>JAITPE010000024.1 GCA_031289575.1 Spirochaetia bacterium
TGTCGCGGAGCGCGGCTCGTACACAGCGTATATTTTCGCATGAGGATAACGCCGCCGCATTGTTTCAAGTACCGCTCTCACAGCGGTAGGATGATGGGCAAAATCCTCGTAGACCTTCACTGTGGGCGATGAAAAAATGAGCTCCTGCCTGCGTTTGACTCCCTGAAATGTTGATAAGGCCTCGGCTATGCCGGAGTGAGGCGCTCCGAGCCTCACTGCCATAGCCGAGGCCGCAGCGGCGTTGGCGAGGTTGAAGCCGCCGAATATCGGCATGGAGCATGGCAGCGCGCCGGTTTCGGCCGAGCTCAAGACAAAATCAGTATTATCTCCGTTGTAGCCCTTGAAAGAACAGGATACGCTGCCCTCTCCCTCTGTTCCGAATGAACAGACCGGAGCAAAGGACTTAGCCGCTATGCCCGATAGTATTGGATAGTGCGCCGAATACACAACATTGCCCTGCGACGGAACAATATTCACAAGGCGCCGGAACCAAAGCTCGATCTCATCAAGGCTGCCGTAAATATCGGCGTGATCATACTCAAGCGATGTCATGACCAAATGCCGCGGCCTGTAAAACATAAACTTGGGCACCTTCTCAAAGAAGGCCGAATCGTATTCGTCGGCCTCTATGACAAAGTACTTTCCGCTGCCGAGCCTGTAATTGCTGCCGTAATTTTTTGTAACGCCGCCTATGAAGCATCCCGGGTCGAGTCCGGATGTTATGAGTATATGCGAGAGAAGAGCGGTTGTCGTGGTCTTTCCGTGAGTGCCGGCTATGGCGATAACCTCCTTGCCTTGAAGAAAGAAGCGCTTTAGCGCTTCTGCCATTGAGCAGTAGGGCAGGTCCGCATTGAGTACATGCTCGGCCTGCGGGTTTCCGCGGCTTACGGCGTTGCCTATTACAACAAGGCCGGGCGCGCCCATGTGCGCCGGGTCGAAGCCCTCGGCGAAGTCAATGCCGGCGCTCCGCAGCACATCGCTCATGGGCGGATAGATGTTTTTATCGGAACCGGAAACGTTGTGTCCTATTTCGCGAAGCATACAGGCAAGGCTTCCCATTGCGACTCCGCAGATTCCTATCATGTATATGTTCATGGCAGCCCCAGTATTCCCGCAGCGTTGCGGTAAAATATTTTTTCTTTTACCTCTCTGGAAATCGGCAGATCCATAATCTTTTCGGCCAGAATATGTATATCCGGAATTCCGGGCCAGTCGCTGCCGAATATAAACCGGTCGGAGTATTTTTCAATATGCTTGAAGTTGTTGTACAAATGCTTAGCCGGAATTCCGGCAACGCCGACATGCACATTCGCGTGCCGCAGAAGCATCCAGGCAACGCGGTCGTACCAGAAGGGACGGCCGCCGTGTTCCAGAAGCATATTGAGTTTGGGAAAATCACAGGCTACATCATCCAAAATAAGAGGATCGGCATACTTTACGCGGGTTCCTATGAAGATTGATGTTCCTGTGTGAAACATCACAGGAAGTCCCATCTCCTGCGCAAGCGAGTACACAGGGTAGAGCCTTTGGTCGGTCGGATAGTAATACGCGTATGATGGCAAAAACTTAAAGCCTTTCATGCCGAGTTCATTAACAGCTATGCGCGCCTGTTCGCCGAACGGAACAGGGCTTTGAAAATCAATAGAGGCAATTGGAACAAGCTCGTCGTGACCGGCGCAAAATGAACTTATAAACTCATTGGTAACAACCCCGCTGGATTCCGGATTGTACTCGGCAAGGGTAACGGCCTTCTCAATGCCCTCCATGCGCAGGTACTCTATGACGCCTTCGGGATTTATTTCTTGGGAAAAATGATCCATATAGTACTTGTTGGCGTTTTTAAAAAAATCAAGCACCTGCGGATTAGCCTGATTCATTGTGGAGGTATGTATATGGAAATCTATTACTCTGTAGTCCCTTATCATTACAGCCTTCCTTTTTGCATTTATTTAAAGGTAATCTGTTTTTACATAGTTTTGTCAAATCTTTTTGCGCGGATAAGGTGTGCGGTTTATTTTCGGGGTCAGAGCCCGGGGTCAGAGCCCGCTTTTTTTTTGAGCAGCCTGTTCCGGGGTCAGAGCCCGTTCCGGAATCAAAACAAAAAAGCCGGCGTTTCCGCCGGCCTTTTTGTTTTGAGTAAAAAAACCTTATTTTGCCTTTGATGCCCAGTAGGCTTTGAGTCCGCCCCATTTCTCCTGAAATATTTCAGCAGGCATGGGTTTTGGTCCGCCCGCCGGAATAATCGGCTTAAATTCCATTTGGTCGAGAATATCTTTCTGAAGGTCAACGCCGGGAGCAATCTCGGTAAGCATCAATCCTTCTTTTACCTTTACGAATACGCACCTTTCGGTTATGTATACGAGTTTCTTTCCAGCTGCCAGAGCAAGATTGGCGTCAAAAGTAAGCTGAAGGCTTTTTTTGACGAATTTCTTGAGGCTGCCTTCTTTTTCTATAACAAGTTTGCCGCCGACGATCTTCTCCTGAAGTCCCTTGGCTGTCATTGTTCCTACGAAAATACCTGTATTGGCTCCGGCGGTAATATTAGCGAATCCGCCTACGCCAAGTGTTACTCCGTTGAGGAATGATGTATTGATCGAACCGTCTTCCTGCGCCTCGGAAAGTCCGAATACGCCGAAATCGAGTCCTGTACCGTCGAACCAGTCGAAGTGGTCTCCCTGGTCAACAGAAACTTCGCAGTTCCAGTGGCATCCAAAGTCGGCGCCGCCGCCCGGTACTCCGCCGACAGAGCCGGATTCGGAAATCATGAGAACATCATCAATAAGGCCTTCTTCTGCTAATACGTTTCCGCAGAATGTCGGCAGTCCAATACCAAAGTTGCATTTCCAGCCGGCTTGGGCTTCCATCAGCGCTCTTCTTACCATCATCTTTTGCGGATCAAAAGGCATTGCAGCCATGCTGCTGCTTACAGGCACTTTGAGCCTTCCGGAAAGTCCTTCCCAATAGTTGAACTTCTTTACTCCATGCGGCCATAGTCCTCCGCGTATGCGGTTTACCGGATCCTCGCAGACCACTATGTAATCAATAAGATGACGCCCTACCTTTACCAATTTCGGGTCAAGAGAACCGGCCTTGGCGATAGCGTCAACCAGCACTATAACTACACCGCCGGTGGCCTTTGTAGCGCGGGCAACTGTGGCGAGCTCAAGGTTATAGGCTTCGCCCTCGGCTGTGACATTTCCATTCTCATCGGCAAATGAAGCCTGAATGAGGCACTTTGTGTACTTGCCGCCCTTATAGTAGAGGTACTCGTTTCCGTCAAAATCGGGAATGTATTTGATGAACTGCTTTCCCTGTTTTGTCAGCTCGGCGGTAATCGCTTTCGAGCTCGGGTTAAGGCAGCCGGCGTCAACGCGCTCATCCATAAAAGTTCCCAGACCAACTTTGGAAAGACAGCCGTCCATGCCGCGTCCCTGCTCTTTCCACATTTGAATCATTGTTCCAAGCGGCATATACCAGCCCGCAAGCTTATCTTCCTGGATCAATTTAGCGACTGCCGGGGTTGTGCTCTCGTGAGACGAGATAGTCATTTTCAGCATACCTTCGTGTCCAAAGCACCCCGCAGGTATACATCCGGCCGCGTGGTACTGAACCATATCGCGCGGATGACCGGTTTCGAGGAAACGGGCTTCAACAGCTTTTCCTATTTCTTCGGGCCAGCCTGTCATGCCGAATGTTGCGCCCAGAAGGACGTCACCATCGACAAAAAGATCGGCCGCTTCTTTAACAGTTATAACTTTTGCCATTCTATACTCCTTATATTTTGTTATCTTTAAATCAATAAAAATGAATTTATCCATTTAAGTCAATAAAAAAATAGCTTTACAAGGGATTTTATACTTTTTTTGTAAGGTTTTTTCTTAGGTTCTCCGGATATATAGCCGGAACAAGCGGGAAACCTGACGTTCACCCTCGGTTTGAACTATCCGAAAATTTCGGATAGTTGCTCCCGGTCTCTACTCATGCTTCCATTGCCTCTTGCGCTCTGTGGAATCCAATATTTTTTTGCGCATGCGGATATTCATCGGCGTCACTTCCAGCAGCTCATCATCGGCGATATACTCTAATGCCTGTTCAAGCGAAAAGAACCTCGGCGGCGAGAGCTTTATTGCGTCATCGGATCCGGATGCCCT
>JAITPE010000050.1 GCA_031289575.1 Spirochaetia bacterium
ACGCTGCACAGCGGCATAGGAAAAATAATAAGCCATATAAAAACAAAATACCCGAAGTACCATGTGGCTGTTCTCACAAACAGTACTCTGCTTTGGAAAAAAGAGGTGCGCGATTCTCTCTTAATGGCTGATTCTGTTATACCATCACTTGACGCAGTAAGCGGGGAAATATTTTCCCGCATGCTGCGTCCTGCCCCCGGGGTTACTCCGGAACTCTTGCTTGAGGGACTTTTCGCCTTTGCGAAGGAATACACCGGAAGCCTCCCGACAGGATGTCGCAGTGTGCACACGGCCGACTTGATTGAGACATCCTGTCTCAGTCGGCAGGCTGACATCCTGTCAGCTCACGTGCAAAAAACGCGGAGCCTCCTCATAGAGGTTTTCCTTATTCCGGGACTCAACGATACTGAACCGGAACTTGAGAAAATCAAGAAGATCTGCACAGCCTTGGCTCCCGCATCTGTGCAGCTCAACTCTCTTGACAGGCCCGGAACCGAAAGCTGGGTGCGGCCGGTTCCGGTCGAAAGACTCCTTGAAATAAAGGAATTTTTTTCACCGCTCAATGTTACAATAGCTATGCGGTTGACGGGTAAGGGAATGTGATTTAATTTACAAGGCAAACTTCAAGGGCAAGGATTTCTATATGTACCTTTTGATAGAGTTTCAATCTACTGTAGATAAGTTCATGTCTTTGCGAATGCTGCATTATATTGTTGAGTTCTACGAGTTTCTGGTTAAAGAAAAGAAGGTTAAAACTCTGCCCGCGGTTTTTCCGCTGTTGCTTTATAGCGGTAAAAAGAAGTGCGCTCCGCGCCGGTCTGTTTATTTTGACAAATACCGTGTTTAATTCTTCGCCTGCTTTTGATTGACAATTATCGCGTTGAGGGTAAATCTGGCTTATCCGGAATAACCGGCGTGTGAGGGGCCATGGAAGTTGTAAAAAGCGTTCAGGAACTGCGGCAGCGCGTTGCCGCCGCAAAAAAAGAAGGCAAGCTTGTCGGCTTTGTGCCTACCATGGGCTATCTGCACAATGGGCACCTAAGCCTTGTTGAGGAATCGCGCAAATTTTCGGACTATCAGGTGATGAGCATATTCGTAAACAGGATGCAGTTCAACGATGCCGCCGATTTCGAAAATTATCCGGTGGATACCGAAATGGACTCCCGGCTTGCCGAGCGCGCCGGGGTCGATCTGCTATTCATGCCGCCCGAGAGCGAGGTGTACAATAACCGCAAGACCTATATTGATATCGAGTCCTTAGCCGATAAACTCTGCGGTGAATACAGGCCCGGGCATTTCAGGGGCGCGCTTACTGTTGTGGCAAAACTGTTCAACATGGTACAGCCCGATGTTTCTGTTTTCGGCCAGAAGGATATACAGCAGGCCGTTTGCATTCAAAAAATGGTTGATGATCTTAATTTTCCCATAAAAATAATTATAGCTCCCATTGTGCGCGAGGCGGACGGCCTCGCCATGAGTTCGCGCAACAAGCATCTTTCCGAGGATGAAAAGAAACGCGCCGTATCGCTCTACTCAAGCCTTAAGCAGGCGAAAAAAATGCTGCAGGAAGGCGAGCGCTCATGGGACGCGATACAGTCCCAAATGGAATCCGTAATCATGAACACATCTCCCAAGGCGATTGATTACATATCTCTTGTAAAGCGGGACGACCTGCAGCTTATTAACTTTGCCACAGGGCGCTGCGTCATAGCGCTTGCCGTGTTTTTCGGAACCACAAGGCTTATTGATAATATGATTGTGGAAATAAACGGGGAATCCGTATCGTGTTCGCTCTAAGGAATTACACAAAAATAATTTGCGCCGCGCTCTGCGCCTTTTCATGTGCCTCCGGAAATTTTTTGACTCCGGAGAAGGCCTTCTCCGGAGTCTATGCCGCCTTCGCAAAACAGGATATTGCGCTCATGCGCAATATCCTGAGCATCCAGAGCATAGCCAAGATTGAGGCCATGCGCAAGAGCTTTGCGGCAATGGACGTGAATCAGGCAAATGAAGCCGCAAAACTCTACGGCATTTCCGGCGAAGAGTTTAAATCAATCTCGCTTGAGAAATTTATTTCTGTTTTTCTCTCTTCTCAGAAGGATGTGATCTTCAGCGGAAATTTTTCGCTTGCCGAGGTCCGCGAATCTGGAGACAGCGCCGTTGTCCTGCTCCGCAACGGAAACGAGCTTGATTTTGTTAAAGAGGGCATCTACTGGAAATTCGATTTAACCGCGCTTTAAGTCCTGCCCATCAATTTTTTTGCCTTCTCAACGCACGCGGCCGCGTCATCGCTGTAGTGAGCGCCTATCTCTTGCGCGTATTCATCGTTCACAACGGCGCCGCCTACCATCAGCGGGATTCTGATTTGATTTTCCTTCATAAGGTTCGATACTTTTTCCATCTCGCCCATAGTTGTTGTCAAAAGGGAACTGAGGCATATAATGTCGGGCTTCAGCCTCAACGCCTGCTCAATTATTTCCGAGGCTGCCACATCCTTTCCCAGGTCATGTACCTCAAAGCCGTGATTCTCAAGCATCATCACCACAATGTTTTTGCCTATATCGTGGACGTCTCCTTTTACCGTGCATATTATGACCTTGCCTGTATTCTCCGCTCCTCCGCTTGCGGCAAGCAAAGGCTTGAGCTTGATAAATCCTTTTTTCATGGCGTTGGCCGATGATATCATCTGCGGAAGAAAGTACTCGCCTGCCGAGTACTTTTCACCCACTGTTTCAAGCGCGGCCAACAGTCCGCTGTCCATAATATCGCGCGGAGAATGTTCCGCAAGCGCGCTTGAAATAAGTTCCTCAATCGAATCCGTGTTGCCTTCAATAACGGCGCGGTTTACGCGCCCGATTATTCCTTCCTCTTCTATAGGCTTGAGTTCCTCGGGCGCGGATGTACCGGCGTTTTTTAAATTGGCTATGTATTTGGCCGCGCCCGCGTCCCTGCCTGTGAGAAAATCAGCCGCCAAACTTTCCTCAAAAGAGTACTCGCCGTCTATTATCCGCGCGCTTGCCGTGTTTACAATCGCCGCCGAAAGTCCCTTTCGGGCGGCCATTGTAAGAAAAACATTGTTGACGAATTTGCGCTGCGGCAGCCCGAACGATATATTGCTGAGCCCGACCGATGTCTTTATGCCGCGCGACGCGAAGTGCTCAATGACCTTCAGAGTTTCTATCGCGGCGCCGGGCTCCGCGCTTTCGGCAAGCATAAGCGCGTCAACTATAATGCGGCTCTTGTCAATTCCCTCGGCAATAATCCGCTCGACAATTTTTTCGCCGGCAGCTATTCGTTTCTCCGCTTCGCGGTATATGCCTGCTTCATCAATACACATCGCCACAATGAAGCATCCGAAGCGCTTTACAAGCGGAAGAATGCTCTCCATGCTTTCTTTTGTTCCATTTACCGAATTGATTATGGGTATGCCCGGGTACATCATAAGTCCCTTTTCTATAACAGCGGGATTGTCCGAATCGATCATGAGTGGGATGTCTACCGTGCTGCACAGAACAGCGATTGATGAGCGCATTGCATGCGGCTCATCAATTCCGGGAAGCCCCACGTTTATATCAAGAACATGCGCGCCCTCGGCAGATTGTTTGCGCGATTCCTCCCGCAGAAAGTTTTGCCGTCCCTCTTTTAAGTCCGAGGCGAAGTTCTTTCTCACAGAAGGATTAAGGCGTTCCCCCAGAAGAAGAAGCTTTTCCGCGTCCGCGTCAAGCGTTCTTGTTCTGCTTGTGAGGAAAAACCGAGCGCTGTTTTGACGGCCCGCGTCAAAACAGCGCCCGGCCGTTGCTTTGGCTAAAGCGGCAATGTGCTCCGGGGTTGTGCCGCAGCAGCCGCCTATTATGCCGATGCCCATTTCGGCGAAACCCGCAGCCGCAGCAGCGAAGTCATCCGGAGCAAGACTGTATACAGTCTTGCCGTCAATTAGTTTCGGCAGCCCGGCGTTCGACCAGGCTGCGAGCGGCAGCCCAAGGAGCGATATGCGCGGCATGTTCTTTCTAAATATTTCGGCCATGGCATCGGGCCCCATTCCGCAGTTGGCTCCAAGCGCGGCCGCGCCGCAGGCGGCAAGGGTTGCGAATGCCGTCACAATGTCCGAGCCGGTCATTGTCCGCCCCTC
>JAITPE010000079.1 GCA_031289575.1 Spirochaetia bacterium
AAACAGAAAAGGCCGGCGGCGAAAAGCAGAATGAAGGATTCCCAAGCGGAAATACGGATGATAACGCGGCCGGCGGCAGCGAAGAAGCAAAAGAGAAACAGCAGCAATAACCAAAAAAGAGAAAAACTGAAAAATGAAAACACTCAAAGAAACAGACCTGACCTATGAAAGGGCCGGCCTCGCTCACAGAATAAAAGATATATCAATCATGGCTCTCTTTACAATTATAGTAGCCCTTATATCGGCTCTTGTTATGGACTTGCTTGTCTATCCTATTTCGGCCTTTGCCTTGAGCGAAACAAGAAAGTTCAGCCTTATAATCAAGTACGGGTTTCTCCTTGCTGTCGCGCTCGCCCTGATCTTCATGGTTGTAAGGAGAATTCACAATCACCTGAGAAAAGGCCTCACACTCCGCGAAACGCTGATTGATTTGGCCAAGGCTCCGGCCTCCGCAGCGGCGCTTGTGTTTTTTATGATTGTTATATCGGTAATCGTTATAGGGGCTGTCTATATTCTTCTGTCGGCCAACAACAGAATGATAAATTTCTTTATGAGCAGTTAAAAGCATGGCCCTTACCGATTTCGATAAATACTTCATGAACTTTCCTCCTTTTGACAGGGAGGATGATTTTATTCCGTTCTGGGAAAAAGCGGCATCCGACATAAAAAAGATACCCCTTGAATTATCGGCTCAGAAGGACAAAAAAAAGGGCGGCCGTTTTTACTTTTCATCTCTTATATTCAGAAGCTTTATGAAAACACAAATTACAGGAGAGCTGTTAATACCAAGGGACGCGGAGCACCCTCCTGTAATCATCATTGTGCACGATTATAACCGCAGGGTTGAAATCAATGAAGAACTTCTCGACAGCGACATCGCCTATTTTTTTATAATGCTGAGGGGGCATTCCATAGTGAACGAGCCCGTTGATGACGCCGAAAAAGACGAAATAGGCTTAGGCTACCTCATAGAAAACATTCTTGATAAAGAGACATACTATGTAAAAGCTGTGTATCTTGATGTGTTCCGTTCAATAGACGCTCTGCGTCTTATCACGAAATTGGACTGCTCGAAAATAGGAATTATAGGCAAGGGCCTTGGCGCGGCGGCAGGACTCTTTGCCGCTGTAAATTCACAGCGGGTAAGCGCGTTAGTATTGGATACCCCTTCTTTCTGCCATCTCTCTTTGAGCCAGAACAAATCACAGGATGACACCGCCAAAGAAATAAACGACTACATTTCGAAGGCAAAAACGCTCAAGAAAAAGGTTAAACTCAATCTGTCGTATTTTGACGCACTCAATTTCTCCGACATGGTCACATGTCCGGTTCTCGCGACTGTTGGTTTCAAAGACATTATGTCCCCGCCCGAATGCGTTTTCTCGCTGTTCAATCATTTGAACTGCGAGAAAACTCTTGAGATATATCCCGATGAAGGCAACACTGCGGGCGGGGACTCGCAGTTCCGCAAGTCAATCATGTGGATAAAAGATAAGATACAGCAATGATTTATCCGGCGATATACGGCACGAATGTAGCGGAGCCTATATTGTCCTCAAGCAGGGAGCCATCGGCCTTCTTTACATATTTCATTATTTGGTGGCCGTCTTTGCCGCCTACAGGTATTACAAGCCGCCCACCGGAGTTGAGTTTGCCGCATAGATCAACAGGAAAAATTTCTACGCCGGCGGCCACAAGAATCGCGTCAAAGGTTCCTTCGGCATTGTTAAAATCATCGGTATGAAGAAAAGTGACATTGGAAATTTCAAATGATTTAAATACGTCAACCGCACGCTCGGACAGTACGCCGATACGTTCCATTGTTACTACATGCTTCGCGAGCTGAGAAAGCACGGCGGCCTGATAGCCGGAACCGGTGCCTATCTCAAGAACATGTTCCTCGCCGGTAAGAGCCAGCGCCTGCACCATACCGGCTATAATTGAAGGCTTGGAAATGGTCTGGCCAAAACCTATGGGAAGCGAACTGTCTCTGTAGGCGCTGTAACGAAGTCCGTCCGAAACAAAGAAATGCCTCGGAGTCCTGTAAAACACATCAAGTACAACGCCCGATATGCCCCTCTCGGCAAGGCCGCGAACCATGTCCCTTCGGGCGTACTCCATTCCGTCATTACTCTGAAACAAAATATCCTCCCCATTGCATTCCCTTCATGCCTCTGTAGTCAACATCAATCCTGACATTTGACCACCATCCGCGGAAGACCGGCCGCTTTACAGTTGAATACACGAGTACATAGCGGTACTCCTCCGCGTTTTTTATTGCGGGATATATTCCGCTCAAACGGTCAATTTCACCCGGCCTGTAAATTTCACCGCCGGTACCACGCGCGATATCCGTAAGCGCCTCATTCGGCTCTCCGATTGATATAACATACACCGGAATAAAATGCGATTTGGCATAGTGAATGATTGTCCGCGGTGAGTACTGGAAGAATGAATTTTCATCAGCCGAGCCGTCGGTGAGCAAAATTACCGCGCGCCTGTCGAGCCTTGGGGCAAGCTCCGCGATTGAATTATACAGTGTTTTACCGATATTTTTTCCGCGTCCGTACTCATTTTTCTTTATTGCCTGCAGGGTACGGCGCCGGCTCCAGTCAAATTTATTCTCTTCCCAGTAATCGCTGTTAAAACCGACTACCTTTAGTGAATCGTTTTGATACATTTTAGTCAGATAAAAATCGGCGAACCATGGAAGTTCATTGTGATTCTTCCTGTTGGCAAGTGACCTGTCAACGCACAAAATAGCGGAAACCGAGGGCAGCCTTTTTTTGAGATAATCCACACTGAAAGATTTTATGGGAGCGTTATCCTCGGTTATTGTAAAATTACCCGGATCGAGCGCTACAACCGGACGCCCTCCCCGGTCGCGGATATTTACATAAAAAGCCACAGCCGGAAACTGTTCGGTATCAACCGATACTATATCAACATCAAGATTGGAATACTGCCTGTGCTCCGGAGAGAATATGGAAACAGATTCCCCCGCGTAGTCAAGGCAGTACAAAAATCCATCCCTGTCAAACGCGGCCGAAACAAGCCGCACAAATCTTCCGCCTTCCCAATTCTCAAAGCGCGACTTTTCTCCTGATTCAACATTGTAAATGAGAAGCCCCGACTCGTCCGATACAAGTATGCTCTTGTCCTTTACCGAAATACACGCCGGCTTTTGAAGATCATTGCCCAGAATGTGCCCGGCAAAATTCCCAAAAGAATCGAATACCGATACTCTCCTGTTTCCGGTATCGCTCACATAGAGCTTACCGCCGTAAAAAACTATATCCGTCGGAGACAACAGCTCGCCCTCATAGCTTCCCTTTTTGCCGAACTGCAGCACAAACTTGCCGCTTGCGTCGAACTTTTGAATGCGGTTGTTGCCGGTATCAACAACATACAGAAACCCCTTCTCGCCGAAGCAAAGCCCCTGCGGCCCTCTCAAGAGGCCCTCGGCGCTTCCGCTTCCCCCAAAGGATAACTTAACGCCGCCGTCCTCGCCGTACACAAAAATCATGTCATTCTTAAAATCACTGACAGCCACAAGCCCGCTCGCCCAGTCTATGCCGTAAAGTTTGCTGTCTACTTTGGGAGTCTTGTAAAACTCCGCATTCCCGTTTGAGTTAATCTTAACCAATTTTCCGGAGTTGAACGAAGTGATGTAGATGTTCTTTTTATTGTCTACGGCTATATCAACGGGAGTGGGAAACCGGAAACCTTTCATGTTTGCCGAAAGGAGCGTTTCCTTGTGGACAAGCCCCTTAAGAAGAGGAGCGTCATTTTCAAAACTGTCGCGGAAGGCTATGGCCTCGGCTCTTGCCGCCGATATTAGATCATCGGGATACATGCCGCGGATAATCGAAATTTCCTTGGCGGCCGCGTCAATACAGCCGGACATATCGTATGAGCGCGCGAGATAATCGCGCGCGGAATAGTATTCGGGATACACCGCGATCGCGTTTCTGAA
>JAITPE010000184.1 GCA_031289575.1 Spirochaetia bacterium
TCAACAATCTGGATAGATTTCAAGACCCTTGAAAATTTTATGGCCGATGTTTTTATCGGTTTGGGAGTACCCCCCGAAGACGCTAAAATCTGCAGCGATGTCCTTATTACCGCGGATAAACGCGGCATCGACTCGCATGGAATAAACCGCCTTAAACCCATATACTACGACCGTATCCGGGAAGGAATACAACTGCCCCTCACACAATTTGAAATAGTAAAGGACGGCCCCACTACAGCGGTCATTGACGGGCACAACGGCATGGGGCATGTCATAGGACACCGCTCCATGCAGATGGCCATCGAGAAGGCGCGCAAATTAGGCATGGGAATGACCGTTGTCCGCAATTCAACGCATTACGGCATTGCCGGTTACTATGCGGCTATGGCCTGCAATGAGGGGATGATAGGCATTACCGGGACAAACGCGCGCCCATCAATCGCGCCGACATTCGGCATAGAAAATATGCTTGGAACAAATCCAATAGTCTTTGGAATGCCGACAGATGAGGCTTTCCCGTTCTGCATAGACTGCGCCACATCCATAACGCAGCGCGGCAAAATAGAAATTTATGCCAGAGCCGGCAAGCCTCTCCCTGAAGGGTGGGTCATCCGGCAGGACGGAACTGCGGGCATCGACTCGGAACTTACGCTCAAAGAACTCATAGACGGCACAGCAGCCTTGGCGCCATTGGGCGGAATAGGAGAGGAGCTTGCCGGCTACAAGGGCTACGGGTACGCAGCCGTTGTAGAGATACTTTCGGCGGCTCTTGCCGGCGGAAGCTTTCTCAAAATGCTGAGCGGCTATGACAGCAGCGGGAAAAAAATTCCGTACAGTTTGGGGCATTTTTTCATAGCGATAGATATATCCCAATTCATTGAACTCGACTCTTTCAAAAAGACCGCAGGCAGCATTCTGCGCGAACTGCGCGGTTCAAAGCGCATGCCCGGCGCGGAACGCATTTATACCGCGGGCGAAAAGGAATACGACGCGTGGATAGAGAGAAAAGACAAGGGCGTGCCGCTTGACAAAAGCCTGCAAAAAGAGATCAGGACAATGGAGAAGGAGCTCGAAATTAAAGGGTATAATTTTCCTTTTTAGACGTACATTGCGAAGTATTCGGCGGTTTGTTCTAAGTGAACCCTTGAGTTGGATTTGCCTATGATAACAGCCATGTGTCCGGGCAGCAGGTATTCGATATCTAACTTATTGAGTTTTTCAACGCTTGCAAGCAGCTGATTGTAATCGCCGCCCGGCAGGTCTTTTCTTCCAAAGCTGTGATCAAAGAGCGCGTCGCCGCATACCAACGCCCTTTTTTCGGGCCAGTATATACTTATAGAACCCGGAGTATGCCCCGGAGTATGGTAAATCTGCAGTTCCGTGTTGTTTATTGTAAGGGGGCCCTCGGTAAGCGGCATGTCGAATATTATTTCCGGAAGGCTCATGTTGAGTAATTTTGAAAGCTCACCCCTTTTATCCGCATAAAAAGCAATCTCCTCTTTGTGCATGCCTATACTTATGTTTTGGCCCATAAGATCGACCGACGCCTCAAGGTGGTCCGGATGGCAATGTGTATTGATGCACCCCCTTATATTATCGATAGCTATTCCGTCCTGAGTCAGAGATTCGGTCTGTACCTTAAAGAGGTATTTCATTCCGGGATCAAAAAGAATATTTAACGGATCGGCGAAATAGTACATGTTGGCATTGTTTTCCCATATTCCGCGCCACATGTATGAATATATTTTATCGGTAAGCTGCATGTTAATTTGACCTGCGTTGTGTTAATCGTTCTCCGGCGGGCACATCCTTGGTTACCCAGACATTGCCGCCTATCTCCGCGCCGGCGCCTATGGTTATGCGCCCGAGTACGGCCGCGCCCGCGTAAATGATGACATTGTCTTCAACAATTGGGTGGCGCGGAATTCCCTTTATGGGGTGCCCATCTTTATCGTTGGGAAAACTTTTCGCGCCTAAGGTCACTCCCTGATATATCCGTACATTGCTGCCTATTATTGCCGTTTCGCCTATGACCGTGCCGGTACCGTGATCTATGAAAAAACGTTCGCCTATTTGCGCGCCGGGATGTATGTCTATGCCTGTTTCCGAGTGCGCCATCTCGCTTATGAGCCTTGGAATTATAGGCACATTGAGTTTGTAAAGTTCGTGCGCAACGCGGTGATTTGTAAGCGCCTTTAGGCTTGGGTAGGCAAATATTGTCTCTCCCAGGCTGCGGGCCGCGGGGTCGCCGTCATAGGCGGCCTGCGCGTCGGTAAAAAGAAGATGCCGTATCGCGGGCAGGCGCTCAAAGAGTTTTTGCACCGCGCTTTTTGAATCGGAGTCGCATTGGCTGCACGACATAGACTCTTCTATACAGGCAAAGCAAAATCCCCTTCGCAGCTGTTCCGAAAGAATTGTGTAACAGCGGTCAAGCGTTGAACCAATATAGTAGTTCATTGTCTCTTCGTTGATTTCGGAATTGCCGTAATAGCCCGGAAAAATTATTGAACGCAGCATTTCTACCGCAGTTCTCAGTTCATCCATAGAAGGCATCGGCATATCCTCGTGGTGGGACATAAAGAATACGCGGCTGAAAGACTCGGGCTTACAGAGTTCCGCCACTACTTTTTGGAGATCAATGCGGTTCGCCGGCATTACAGAATATGCACCCTTATTGATTTATCCACCTTGTCTTTGAGCGTGGAGTTTATCATTTCATAGGTACTCGTATGGCTTGCCGCGCAGCCTGCACAGGTTCCCTTGTAGCGGATGTATATTTCTGTTACCCCGTTGCCGGTGTCCTTCATATCAACCACTTCAACGCTGCCGCCGTCGTTGTTGAGCATCGGAAGTATGGATTCGGATATTGCCCTTTGTACAATGCCGTGCCTCTGTATAAGGGTAAGCTCCGAAAATTCCTTGAACTCGGGGCCCGAGTTGAGTTTCTCGCGTTCCATTTCGGTTCTTGTATCCCTCAAAATATCCTCAAGATAGTATCTGCGGTTTTCGTGCCCTCCGGGCTTTATGCAGGATTTGCAAAATGCCCCGGCCTTTGTGTACTGTGTTATTTGTTCAACAGTGGTAAGGTTGTTTATCTTTATGACGTCCTTTATTGTACTCAGAGTGACCTGTGCGCACTCGCATACGATTTCGGTATCAACAAGCGAGGACATATCAACATTTTTATAAATCGACGCCGCTTTCTTTATGACATCATAAGCCATAACCGAGCAGTGCATTTTTTGCGGCGGAACAGCGGCCTTGTCGGGCCTGTCCCGGAGTTCCTTTTCAACGTCGATATTGGTAATCTTTACGGCCTGGTCAACCGTAAGTCCTATGCACATTTCGGCCATAACATCACTCGATGCTATGGCTGTTCCGCAGCCGAAACTCTTGTACTTTGCGTCTATAATTTTGTCGTTGGATGGGTCTATCAGCCAATAAAGCCTGACCGCGTCTCCGCACGCGTCGGAGCCGTAATCCGCAACCACAAGCTTGGCCTTTTTTGCCGCGGCTTGTTCCTGTGTAATTTCTCCCATGTATTTGGGATTATTCATTCGGTGGCTTACTTTGTCCGAGTACTGCTCCCAAAGCGCGCCGCCTATAAGGTCGTTTTTTCCCATTGTATGTCTCCCAAGTAAATTCAGATGTACTGCTTATCAGATGTAAGGGATATGGCCCTGAGCCGTTTTACAGCCCCCCTGATTACCTCAATGGCAGTATCAATCTCTTTATCTGTGTTGAATCTGGAAAGGCTGAAACGGATTCCGGTATGCGCCAGTTCTCCGCCGATGTTCATAGCTAAAAAGGTTTGGTTTGCCTCTAAGGATTCCGATGCGCAGGCGCTCCCTGTTGATGCCGCAATGCCCTTTTGGTTGAGATCCCAAAGAAAGGCTTCGCCCTCAATTCCTCTGAAGCTCGCAAGAATAGTGTTGGGAGTCCTCAGCTCTCTGCTGCCGACTACTTCGACATCTTCTATTTGAAGTATGGCGTCTTCGAGCCTGTCCCTTAATCTGCGTACCTCCACTGTTTCGTAGTCAAGATTTTTTACCGCAAGTTCCATAGCAAACCCCATTCCTATAAAAAACGGAGTATTTATAGTACCGGCACGCAGCCCCGCCATCTGCTCTCCGCCGTGGAATAGGGGGATGATGGTGCAGCCCTTTCTCATGTAAAGCCCGCCGATTCCCTTGGGGCCGTGAAACTTATGGGCGCTGAAGGTAATATAATCGGCCTGCATTTTTTTCATGTCGATGGGAATTTTGCCAACGGACTGTACCGCGTCAACATGAAATTTTACGCCGTTTTCTCTGCAAATACTTGCGTATTCGTCAACAGGATTTATAAGTCCGGTCTCATTGTTTGCCCACATTATGGAAACAAGAGCCGTACGGTCCGGGTCGATGGCGTCCCGGAGAGCCTGAGGATCTATTATTCCGTCAAGGTTTACCGGGAGCCATGTGACATCGGCCCCAAGCTGCTCAAGAAAGTGAAATGTATTTGAAACAGCCGGATGCTCTATGGCGCTTGTGATAAAGTGCTTCTTGCCTGTATTGAGTACTCCATCGAAATACGCGGATTTGATTACGGTATTGTTGCCTTCCGTGGCGCAGCTGTTTATAAGGATGTCATCCTCATCGCCGGCATTTATTCCGGCATAGAGCCTGTCCAAGGCCTGTTTCATGTAAGAGCGCACTTCAATTCCGAAACTGTGCAAAGAGTTGGGATTCCCGTACATTTCGCAAAAAAACGGATCCATGGTCTCTTTAACCGCCGGATCAACCATCGTCGTAGCGTTATTATCAAGATATATTCTTTTCATGGTTTTATCCTTACATAGCCGCGGGGATTTTCAATAAGACTACAAACTTCCTTTAAAGTTACCATAAGTTTAAAAGTCAATAAAATAACTCACGGGGAATGATTTTTTCTTGACAAAATCAATAAACAAGCATATTAAAGTATGTAAATAGTAAATAGTTTAAAATTATGCAAAAGGAGGGGATACTTAAAATTGCCAAGAAGAAGTAGGCTGCCATCTGACAAAGAAATAGAGTTCCAATTACAGGTTAGAAAATATGACAATAGGTCAAGAATCATTACATATCTCGGTGGAATGATTATAAAATACGTTGCTCTTGCAGTAATTTGTTATTTTATACTTTTAGCAGTAAGAGAATTGGCAGGGAAAGAAACTATTGCAAAATTTTTATTCTTATTTATTAACGATATAAACTTAAAAGAAATTGTTTTATCTGTTTTGACTATAGGCGCTATTTTATATGGTTTATTACAAAGAGCTCTTCGTAGAAAGATGATTCAACGGTTTTCTGCGAGATGTGATATGCTTGAGAGAAAAATAAACCCTCAAAAGGTTTCGAGTGAAATTACAAAAGAGGGTAAAACAAAAATAGAGGACAAAAAATGGCTATAATTTTTACATTTTTCTTATTTCTTGCAATTTGGCTGTTATGGAATTTTTTATGGAAAGATTATGCTTTAGATAAATTACGAGATGATCTTTTCTACATTCGCAATGATTTGTTTGATATTGCGTCTACAAATAAAGAAATATCTTTTAATCATACCCTTTATCTTACTTTTGAAGCCATTTTAAATAATTCAATTAGGTACGGCTTTAAGCTGACTTTTATGAGCGCCGTTATATTTAATTTTTTTGTAAAAAGAAAATATAATGGAAAGGTTGGAAGCAGGATAGAATCAGAATTTATCTATATGATAGATAATATTAAAAATAAAGACCTTAAAGACTCACTTTTACATCTTAAATCAAAGTTTGAAAAGAAGATATTTTATTATCTGCTTAAGACATCGCTAATCCTAATGTTTTTCTTTGTTGTGAGCTTATTTTATGCAATATTGGCAGAACTTTCCAAAAAAGCTGTAGATTCAATTTTCAAGAATGCGGCAAATAACACTATTATGACCTTCAAAAAATCAATTTTGAGAGATATTGAATTTCAGGTTGAGGCATTGACATAAAAAAGTCGCTTCGCTCCTTTTTTTGTTGACTCTTTCCTGCTTATAATGTATTATTGAACCGCAATAACGCAATAATTGCGTTGAGGAGAAACTGTGAGCGCCCTTGTGTTAGCAAATAATTTGCCGTTGAAAAAACTCAACACCGTTGACCCGGCCTCTGCCGTTGCCGTTTCCCGTTAATCTTCTAATCATGCAAATCCTAATTCAGACAATGCCCCTCTGTCTGTGCTCCACTATAGTGTCGTTACATACATACATACATACATACATACATACATACATACATACATACATACATACATACATACATACATATAATACTCCTTGCTTATCAACTGAAACCCCTCATTTAACAAAAACACAAAATCATTTTTCCAAAAAAATTACCGCAAAAACGGCAAATACTGCCGCGCAAGAATTTGCGGCCTTCCAAACTCTTTATAAGAGCTTTTATTTACCTACAATGGAATTAAGCCGCTGCTTCCCTGTAAAGGGAGGGGCGGCTTTTTCATATCAAAACATCTCGGGGCTAAGCCCCGG
>JAITPE010000293.1 GCA_031289575.1 Spirochaetia bacterium
TATGCCGATATTGTTATGTGGGATATTTATGTGACGTAATATCCCTGTAATACCCTATTAAAAGCATTAAAGGAGGTCATTATGCCGGTAACAATGGGCGGTGTCGCATCCGGAATGGATACAAACGGCATCATTGACAAACTTGTAGAAGCGGAAATGCAGCCTATCAAGCTTATACAGCGTGATATTGAGTATAATCGCGGTCGTATCGCCGCGCTTGAGGTTTTGACCGCTTCACTGAAAGACCTTGAAAAAGCATCGAGGGAGCTTTACGGATTCAGGGCGTCCTATGAGGACAAAAATGTTATGTCATCGGCCCCTCATGTGTTGACGGTATCCTCCACAAAACTCGCCGAAAAGGGACTGCACGCTGTAGAGGTTCTCGACATGGCCTCTTCGCACATAATCTCAACAGATGAAATTTCTGATGATACGGCCATAACCAACGGGCGCTTTTCCATAAGAATTGCCGACGACTCTTACAATATAAACTTTAAAGGCGGGAACCTTAAATCGCTCCAGGAGATGATTGATTCCGCCGCCGGTGAGAGAGTATCAAGCTCAATCATGAAAACAACGAACGGCAAAAGCGTTCTCACCCTCACCTCAAAGATTCAGGGCCGGAAGGGTGAGATTCTTCTATCCGGCAATTTTGATATGCTCAAGAGCATCGGCCTTGCCGGCGGAATGAAGACGCAGGAGACCTTGGGCGCGGACATCAGCTTCGAAAGGCGCTACCTTCTTCCGTACAGCGGGAAACTTGACGCCGACCAGTACGGCGGCGTTCAAACCGAAGATAACGGCAGAAAAATAGCGGTGACCGGCCTTCTGTGGCAGGAATACACGCTGCCTGTTAAAATCGCCGTGAAGAACGATACTGTTTTTGAATTTTCTTTCGCGTACAAAGAAGAAGAAAAGCCGGAGGAAGAGAAACAGGATCCGTCAAGAATTGAGATAGGGCCCGATGAAAAGACAAATGTCGCCGGCATCGAACTCAAGGGCTACAACATTGCGCGTGTGCGTCCCGGAGAGCAGAGGGACGGGACCGAAAAAAGCTTCGACAGCCTCATGGGAGTCGGCGTTATATCCGATGTTTCCGGCCGCCGCGTGGAAAAAATATATCCGGTAGAGCCTGACGCCGAGCCGAAACAGAAAATCAATATAGGAAAGGATTTTGCCGGAAAGCAGATTACAAAGATCATTCTTTACTGCAATGACGGTGTAGCCGAATTTTCCGATGCCCGCATATCGGCATCCGACGAAACCGGCAGTTCCTTTGAGCCGCGCAATGTTATCGCGAAGGCATCCGACGCGCAGCTTCGGGTCGATGGAGTTGAAATCTCCAGAGACAAGAATGAAAATCTTACAGATGTAATCAAGGGGCTCACGCTTAACATCAAGTCCGCGTCGCAGACTCCGGTTACATTAAAGATAGATCAGGAACTTGGCAGCTCGATTGACAAGATCAAGGCTTTCGTTGAGGCGTATAATAAATACATCGACATTCACCTTGAGCTGACAAAGATTGAACCCAGCAAGCCGGGCGAGTACGCCAAAAATAAAAGCAAGAACGGGCTTTTTGTGGGCGATATGACAATAGCGCGCCTTGAGAATACCTTGAGCAGTATCATAAGCTCGACATATCCCAACCGCGCGGATAAGCCGGTACGCGTTATTTCGGAGATCGGCGTCTCAACCGGGAAGGCCAATTCGGGCTGGGGCGCAATAAAACAGGGCAAGCTTGTGATTGATGAGGAAATCCTCACCGCGGTTATATCCGATAACCCGGAGGGCGTGAGAATGTTCTTCGGCTCCGACTCCGACGGCGACAGCAAGGAAGACAGCGGAATGGCCTTTACTATGGTTAAACAGCTCGACGCCTATGTGGGAACAGGAAAGAACATCATAAGCACAAAGATCAGCCTTGAGAATGACGGTATAAAGACATCGAACGATAAAATCGCGCGCAAAGAAGACCAAATCAAGCAGTACGAAATCAAGCTCAGGACAAAATTTTCGGCAATGGAAAAGGCTGTCTCCGGAGCCAACGCGCAGAAGGCATGGATGAATCAGCAGATGGGCGGCGGGGCCAAGCAGCAGTAGGAACATGGTGGAGATACGCATTAATAATCATGCTATTGATTTTAAGCTTCAAAACGAAAAGAAGCTGACTGATATCGTTGCCTATATCATACAATGGACAAGCGGGCGCGACCTTGTTGTGTTCAGGGTAGAGGTTGACGGCGAGCCATTTTCTGTAACCTCTGTTCCCGACAGTGATGTGGAGAGCGCCGGCGTTATTAATTTTATAATAGAGTCCAAGGCCGATGTCGCCTTTTCGGCTGTTGAGGACGGCGTGCGTTACTGCGGGCGGGCCGTCAAGTTTATATCAAACATAGCCGCCGATGATGTTCCGCTGAGCGAGCTCGCCAATCTCAAAGACGGAATTGACTGGCTCAAGGGAGTTCTGTTTTCGGTGCTGGGCGTCATGGGCATCGACCATGAATTGTTCACATACAAGGGGCGCGCCTTACCTGAATACATAGCCGAAATGGACGAACAGAAGGACGACATCTCCTTTCTGGAAACGCGTGAGAAAGCTGTTTCTTATTTCGCGAAAAAAGAAAATATTTTTATTGTTGTAAAAGAAATTCTCCGTTCTCTTCTCACAAGCGCGGAGATGAAGAAGCTGATTCTTCACAGCGTTGATTCTCCCGATATTATAATTTCAACATTATCCTCGTTGAAGGAAAGCCTTGATGAGGAGCTCCAGAATCTTGAGGATATCGCTGTTGCCTTTACATCGGGCCGCGACAAGGACGGAGCCGAAAAGCTGCAGCGCTTTATTGATTTTATCTTCAGTTTTTCCAGGGCATGTCATCACGCGGCCCCGGTCTTTGGAATAGAAATGTCCGATGTCACAGTGGACGGCATCTCGCTCCTTGATAAAAACCGCGAGATACATGATCTGCTTAACGAAACAATAAACGTTATGGAAAACCAGGACTACATCAGCCTATCCGATATCCTTGAGTATGAGATGAAGCCGCTTCTCGGCGATACGGGAAGATACATAGACAGCATACTCCAAAAAACCGAAATATAAAAATACGGAGGGCCTCATGGCTTCTGACGAGTCTACCCATTTTATAAAAGAAATTATAAATGAGCACAACCGTACCGGCCGTTTCAACAAAGAGGTCGTGACAAGATTTCCTCCCGAGCCGAACGGCTATCTCCACATAGGCCACGCTAAATCCATATGCCTAAACTTTGGGCTTGCGAGAGACTACAACGGGCGGTGTCATCTTCGTTTTGACGACACCAATCCGTCGAAGGAAGAGGACGAGTTTGTCGAATCCATACAGGAGGATATCCGCTGGCTCGGCTTCGACTGGGGAGAACATCTCTACTTCGCGTCCGATTATTTTGAGAAGCTCTACGAGTGGGCGCTGCGGCTTATACAATTGGGCAGGGCCTATGTATGCGATCTTTCGGCCGATGAAATTCGGCAGTACAGGGGAACGCTGAAAGAGCCCGGAAAAAACAGTCCGTACCGTGACCGCTCTGTTGACGAGAACCTGAAGCTCTTCGAGGAGATGCGCGCGGGCGCTTATGCCGACGGCGAAAAGGTACTCAGGGCAAAGATTGACATGGGCAGCGGCAATATAAATATGCGTGATCCTGTAATGTACCGCATAATGCACGCGCATCATCACCGCACCGGCGGCAAGTGGTGCATCTACCCGACATATGATTTTACTCACGGCCAGTCCGACTCCATTGAACATATAACGCATTCTATCTGCACGCTTGAGTTCGAGAACCACCGCCCGCTGTACGATTGGTTCCTTGACGAGCTTGAGGCCGCTCATCCTCAGCAGATCGAGTTTGCCAGGCTCAATCTCAATTATACGGTGATGAGCAAGCGGAAGCTTTTGCAGCTTGTGAAAGAAGGGCGCGTCAACGGGTGGGATGATCCAAGGATGCCCACAATAGCCGGGCTTCGCAGGCGCGGCTATACAGCGGAGTCAATAAAGGATTTTGCCGAGCGCATCGGAGTCGCGAAGGCCGACAGCGTTGTTGATATAGCGCTCCTTGAGTTCTGTCTCAGGGAAGACCTCAACAAAAAGGCGCCGCGCTATATGGGAGTCCTTAAACCGCTGAAGGTCGTCATAGAAAATTATCCGGAGGGAGCGGCCGAAGAACTGCCGGCCGAAAACAATCCTGAGGATGACTCAATGGGAAGCCGCAAAATAATATTCGGCAGGGAACTCTACATCGAGGAAGATGACTTCCGCGAGGAGCCGCCGAAAAAATTTTTCCGCCTTTCTCCCGGCGCCGAGGTGCGATTAAAGCACGCCTACATAATAAAATGTGAGAGAGTAATAAAGGACGCGCAAGGCGGAATCGTTGAACTGCGCTGTACATATGATCAAACTACAAAGAGCGGAACCAACGCCGACAGAAAGGTAAAGGGGACTCTCCACTGGGTTTCGGCGGCTCACGCTCTTGACGCGGAGGTGCGCCTTTACAGCCATCTCTTCATAAAGGAGAATCCGGAGGAGGGCGCGAACTTTCTTGATAACATAAATCCCGAATCACTTGTTGTTCTTGAAAACTGCAAGGTCGAGCAGTCCTGCGGAAGCCTTTCCGCGGGGGAGCGCTTTCAGTTTATGCGGCACGGCTATTTTTGCGT
>JAITPE010000214.1 GCA_031289575.1 Spirochaetia bacterium
TATCCAATGTGACAACATCGGGCATAAAACGCTCAAATATTTCAATTGCATCCTCGCCGTTATCCGCGGTTCGAACCTCAATTGAGAAATCAGAGAGATATTTTTCAATTATCTGCCGCATAATCCGTGAATCATCAACAATCAGGACTTTCATTCTTTAAACTTTTTTTAGTCCCGCCTAATTTTTGTCAATACAAAGCGGTGTTCATACGATTTTTTTTTCGGGCGCTCACGCAGAATGACAATTGGACACGGATAATAACAGTCAGATATTTTTTATTAAGACATAATCTCAAAGAGTTCGTCTTCCTTTGCCCGCATAATGCCGCCCTCTTCCTCGGATTTTTCATGGTCGTATCCGGTCAAGTGGAGAATGCCGTGTATCAAAAGCCGCTTCACCTCATCCTTAAGGCTCACCCCGTACTCGAACGACTGTTCGGCTGCTCTTTCGAGGCTGATATATATATCGCCGAGTTCCTCAGTTTCCGTTTCGCCGTGCGGAAACGGATCTTCATCTTCCATATCCTCCATATACGCGAAGCTGATTACATCGGTCGGGGCGTTCTTTTTGCGGTATTTTTTGTTTATTTCTTTTATGTATTCATCGTTCGTCATTATGAGCGAGATGACGGCATTGCGTAAAGCAAGAGCGCCGCAAATTTTTCCGCCAAGCGCGGAGAGCCACATTTCATCAATCCCGCGCCAGGGCAGCTCGATGTCCTCTGTGAAGACTTCAATCAGCGCTTTCATTCGCGCTTTCATTCTTCTTGAGCTTTTTCTCAAGGCGTTCAATATCCGCGCTTTCAGGGTACTCAAGGCGCGTATGATAGATCCCGCTCAATATAACAAGAAAAGAATTTTCTATTGAGCTGAGATCGGCCATTGAGAGATCGGTGTTTTCAAACTCACCCTCGTTCAGCTTGTTGTATATTATCTTGCGCACCGTGCCCCTGAGCTTGGCATGAGTGGGATCCTGAATTGAACGCGACGCGGCCTCAATGGAATCCGCAAGCATTACAACAGCCGATTCCTTTGTCTGCGGCTTGGGCCCCGGATACTGGAAATCCGACTTGTGCACATTGGATTCCTCATCGGTTACAGATTCGAGCGCTTTATGATAAAAGTATGTCATTGTAGTATTGCCGTGATGCTCGCGTATAAAGTCTATGACCGATTCGGGCAGCCTCTGCTCTTTCGCGATGGCAACGCCTGTTTCCACATGCGATATTATCAGCTTCGAGTAATCCGAGGGAGAGAGCTTCGAGGCGAGCGGATCTGTCACCTTGTTTTCTATGTATATGCCGGCATTCTCTATCTTCCCTATATCATGATAAAACGCGCCTACCCTCGCGAGAATCGGATCGGCCTTTATATTGCGGCAGGCGGCCTCGGCCATATTTGAAACAATGAGAGAATGATGATACGTTCCCGGCGCCTTCATCAGCATTTTTCTAAAGATATCGCTGTTGAGATCCGAAAGCTCAAGCAGCTTGAATTTTGTCGTGACGCCGAAAGCGCTTTCGTAAAAAGGAAAAAGTCCCAGCGCGAGAACCGAATTGATTATGCCGCTGCCTATCGCGATTTGAACATTCTTCAGGCACAGGTACAGCTGAGTTTCCTGCATAAGCGTTATGGCGATAACAACAACCGAATTAACAAGCCCTATGTATAAACCGCCCAGCAGGAAATCTGTCCTCTTTTGCACCTTCAGGTTTACAAAAACGCCGAGCAGCGCCGATGTGAATGCCAAAATGACAGTGTTAAAATCATCGTGTATCATGAACGTGAAGAACACAACATGGAATCCCATGATCGTTGCGAGCACGGGACTATACAAAATAGAAAGAACCATTGTGATAAGAGGAATCGGCAGCAGAAGGGCAAAGGCGGCTGTTGTATTGGCCGTAACAATAAAAAAAGCGTATACCAAGAAAACCGACAAGAGCGAAAATATTATGACCGAAAACTTTTTATCAGGTATAACTATGCCGCCGGATGCGATAAAAAAAACAAAAATACACAGAAAAATAAACTGTATGAGAAAAACGCCGGCGACGTATGTGATGTTTGATTTTTCCGCCAGCTTGTTGAGAACATTTATGCGGTCAATGGCCTCGAGCGTTACGGTATCGCCCTCGCGGAGTACGGTCTGTCCCTTTTTGAGGAGCCCCATCACCGGCTTTACCGTGCTGTCGGCCTCGGCAAGGCGCTTTTTGGTTTCCTCTTCGTTAAAGAAGGTGTCGGGCTTGAGCATGCCGTTTATGAACAACGCGATAGAGTTCAAGGCCTTGGCCGGCATATCCGGAGCGATTGAGCGGCATATTCCGTATACCTTTTTTTGCATCTCATCCACCGGATAGAGATTATCTATGTTTCCGGATATTTCATCGGATTCAACGCTGCTGTTTATAAGCCTCACCGTTATATTTCTGTTGTCTAAATTCAGCGGATTGTTGTAGGCCGATTCTGTAATATTCACTTCTTTGTTGTCATAAATATGTATGACTATTCTTGAAATAATCCTTTTGAGTTCATCGCCCGCGCCGTAGCTCAAAAAGAAAAGGAGAACCGAATCGTTGACATGGTACGGCAGCCTTTTTTTAAGCGTCATAAGCTGATACATCATATCATCATTATCCATCGGCGGATGCTGCGCCCTTGTCGCGGCAACATTTCTAAAAACGCTGTCCACCATTTGCAGGCGCTCCGTAAGAACAGCCGTATCCCTGTCAAAAACAATAGGCGATGACGCGGCAACCCTTTCACGCAGGCGATCGGTCTCGGCCTCTTTTATAAAATGTATATCCTGCGGAGCGCGTACTTCCTCAAGCGCGATATCGCCCACATTGTACCGGTATGTTTTACCTGTATTGTTAAGGGCGAGCAGCACTGTGGAAAGCAGTATCAGAAGAAAAACGCTTCCCAAACACCAGAGGTTTTTTTTCTCCGCAAAAACCGATGAAAGCTGTCCGATTATATTACCTATGAATTTCATTATATGCTTTCTTCATTTTTATTCTTTTTTATTCATTTCTATTCATCATGGAGTTTCTTTCGTAAGCCGCGACTATTTTTTCCACTACCGGATGCCGTGATATATCTTCCCTGCCGAAACGTATGAATTTTATTTCATCTATTCCTGTAAGAATCTTCATCGCGTGCAAAAGACCGGAACGGTCCGGCTTCTCAAGATCTATCTGCGTTATATCTCCGGTTATCACAAACTTTGAGCTGCCGCCGAGCCTTGTCAGGAACATCTTCATCTGCGAATGCGTTGTATTCTGAGCCTCGTCGAGAATAATGAAAGAGCCCTTGAGCGTCCGGCCTCTCATATACGCTAAGGGCGCGATCTCTATCTGCCCCTGCTCTATGAGCTTCGAGACTCTTTCAAATGAAAGCAGATCAAACATCGAATCATACAGCGGCCTAAGATACGGATTAACCTTCTGTATGAGGTCGCCCGGCAGGAATCCGAGATTCTCGCCGGCCTCCACGGCAGGCCTTGTTAAAACAATCCTCTCGCACCTGCCCTTGAGAAAACTGTTGAGCGCGGCCGCGACCGCGAGGTATGTCTTTCCTGTACCGGCCGGCCCTATGCCGAACGTTACCGGGTGGCTGTTTATGGCCGACAGGTAGCGCCCCTGATTGAGCGTTTTTGGAAAAACAGCTTTGCCTGTTTCCGGAATCATTATTTTAAGCGCGTTGATATCGTCGGGCCGTAATTCCTGCCCTTCCCTTGCCAAAGTTGAAAAGTACTTTATGTCAAACTCGGAAAACTCATAGGACTCGCCCTTGAGGGAGAGGAAATCGCTCAATAGATGCAAAAGCCTTGAAGCCGGGGCATGCCTTTCCTCCACGCCGGAGAGGATGAAGGTGTTTCCTCTCGGAATTATTTCCACCTCCATGATCTCTTCGATTCTGCGGATATTCTTATCGTTAGCGCCGCAGATGCGCTTATACAATGAAAGATCAGCTATTTCTACGGCGCCTTGAATCATTGAGTTTCTGTCACCCTTATGGCAAGTTCTTTCAGTTGTTCCCGCTCCACGGGCGATGGCGCGCCGCTCATGAGGCACTGCCCCTTTTGTGTTTTTGGAAAGGCAATTATCTCACGGATGGATTCCCTTTTAAGAAGAAGCGTCATGATTCGGTCGAGCCCAAGGGCAAGTCCGCCGTGCGGCGGCGCTCCGTACTGAAGGGCCTCGAGCAGAAATGAGAACTTAAGCTTCGCTTCATCCTCGGGGATATTCTCCAGCTCAAATATTTTGCTCTGAATCTCACGGCTGCTGATTCTTATGGAGCCGCCGCCTATCTCCGACCCGTTCAGTACAATATCGTACGCCTGCGCCTTGACCTTGCCGGCATCCTCGGGTTTTATGCTATCGAGCATCTGCAGGCATTCATCCTTCGGCGCGGTAAACGGATGGTGCGTTGAGTAGAAGCGCTTATCCTCGCTGCTGTACTCAAAGAGGGGAAAATCGGTAACCCATAAAAAATTCAGCTTGTTATCATCAATCATATCCAAATCGCGCGCGGCCTTGATTCTCATGTTGGCAAGCGTTTGGTTTACAATCTTTGGTTTGTCTACAGAGAAAAAGAGTATCGCGTCATTTACAAGGTTAAAGCGTTCGATAACCGCCTTCTTCTCCTCATCGCTCAAGAACTTTGAGATTCCGCCCTCAAAGCCGCCGTCCTTGTAGCGGAACATCGGGAACCCCTTGGCCCCGTATATCTTTACATGCTCTGTGTAATCATCGCTCATTTTGCGCGAGATGCGGCCTTCATCCTCAACAGCGAAACCCTTGACAATCCCTCCGGAAGAAAGCGCTGATGAGAATACCTTGAACCCGGATTCGGCGAATATGTCTCCGCAGTCCTTAAGCTCAAGGCCGAAACGCGTATCGGGCTTGTCACAGCCGTACCTGTCCATGGCCTCGTCGTATGTCAGGTGAGCGATTGGAAACTCAATCTCCTTGCCGGTCACTCCGTAAACGATGTCACGCAAAAGGCCCTCAACAAGGCTCATGATCATCTCCTGGGTTACAAAGGACATCTCAAGGTCTATTTGTGTAAACTCGGGCTGCCTGTCGTTGCGGAGATCCTCATCCCTGAAGCATTTAGCAATCTGATAATAGCGGTCGAATCCCGAAACCATTAGTATCTGTTTGAATATTTGCGGCGACTGCGGCAGGGCGTAAAACTGTCCGTGATTTATACGGCTGGGAACCAGAAAATCGCGCGCGCCCTCGGGCGTCGATTTATTAAGTATAGGAGTTTCTATTTCAAAGAATCTGTTTTGGGATAGATAGTTTCTTGTAATCTGCATAACCTTGCTGCGCTGAATAATGGCATCGCGCATTTCTTCCCTGCGCAGGTCGAGAAAGCGATAGCGCAGCCGTACCTCCTCGCTTATAGTATCTCTTGTGTTAAGCGGAAATGGCGGCACCTTTGATGTGTTGAGTATTTCTATTGAATCGGCCACGACCTCAATTTCGCCTGTCGCGATATTTGGGTTTACCGTATCCGAAGAGCGCAGGCGCACGGAGCCAGTGAGTTTTACCACATACTCGCTGCGGGTCTGGTCGGCGAGGCGGGCGTTATCCGCCGATTTTGACGAGTCGAAGACCGCCTGCACAAGCCCGCTTACGTCTCTTATTTCAAGGAAGATGATTCCCCCAAGGTCTCTTTTGGTGTCGACCCACCCGGCCAAAAGTACATCCTTGCCGGCGTCGTTTACAGTCAGTTCTCCGCAATAGGCTCTATGCTTATACATGCATCTCCTCAGGCAGCTTGAAATATTGCGCCATTTTCCGGCGCAGAGAACAGAACATTTCCCGGAAGGGCTTTTTGTCAAGCGGGAAAATGCATATAAATTTTTTGCCGGCAATTGTCTGAATTAGGATTAGAGGATTAAAGGATTAAAGGATTTTAAAGGGCATCGGCATTCTGCGCGCGATGGCGCAGAATCCATGAAAAAATCTGCGGTCAAGGCAGGCGAACACAGTTCGCCCCTACGAGATTTTGCGGCAAAAGCCAATGCCGCATGTATATGTTGACTTTTTTGCCTACTGCCTTAACTTGGGTAATATAAGGGGGGCGACAAAATGGGTACAAAAGTAAAACCCGTACAACCTACGGAGATAAAAGACAAAAAAATCATTCGGGAAGTCATTGCGCAGATCCGCAAACCAATATCTCCCGAAGTAATCAAGCGTAATAAGAAAATGGACGCTATGATTGATAAATTCATGAAGTAAGCTCCATGCAACAACAGCTATTTCGCTTGCCGCTTCATTACCGTTGACGCTGATATAGAACACGATGAAGGCGTTTTGTCCTAAACGCCGAACTTTACAACAAAAACCGCAAGACTATCAGCATGCGCCTCGATCTTTACAGCTAACATCAAAAAAAATCAACGGGCGATGAGGAAGCAAACCGCAGTCGCAGAAATCCATGAATGCATAAACCAAACGGCGGACGGCTCTCGCCGGCCCGCCCATAGACATTTGGGGCGGCTGTGGGCAGCCGCCCCTACAAAGGCGATGCCCTCTAGGAACTCAGGGAGACACAACCCGAAACCCTACATAGTTGTACGGGTAGTACGGGTTGTTGTAGAGCGGGTTCGCAACCTCGCAAGAGGCAGCGGTGCTGGTACAACTGCCGCCGTT
>JAITPE010000135.1 GCA_031289575.1 Spirochaetia bacterium
TTGGAAACCCCTATAATTTTACCGTCGTTATCTTTTCCAATCCAAATAGTTCCGCCCTGCGCGTTTGCGAAACCACAAATCCATTTCAAATATTCATCGCGCCATGATTCTTTCCATTCAACATTTTGACTTTCGGACATATCCGCACCTGCTTTTATGAAACTCATTTTATCACTCCCGCGTCCTATTTGTATCTATATAAAACTAAATGCTTATTGTCAATTTCGATTTCAAATAGTCCTATTTCATCCATGATACGCTCCCAACGGCAAACAAAAAAAATTTAAAAAAAGCTAAGGGTATTTTGCCATATTCCGAAATTAACTATGAGGGAAAAAATTATAAAAAATCATAAATAAGATAATCTTACATGATATTTAATCATATTTTGATATAATCATCTATAATCGTCTATAATCGTCTATTTTGATGATTATATCAAGAATTATCGATTCCGAGCTTATATGTGAGGAGAAAGGATTCTCCTGGGACGGCAGGGAGGCTATCCCATATTTTTCACGGAGGAAGATAAATGATTATCAACCACAATATGTCCGCTATTAATTCACAGCGAGTGCTGAAATTCAAGCACTGGGATGTGGATAAATCAACAGAACAGCTTTCTTCCGGCATGCGCATCAACAGAGCCGGTGACGACGCTTCTGGACTTGCCGTGTCCGAAAAGATGAGGACACAGGTAAACGGTCTCAGGCAGGCCGAAAGAAATACCGAAGACGGAATGTCTTTTGTACAAACAGCCGAAGGTTATCTGCAAGAGCTTGGTGATATCATCCAGCGAATCAGGGTACTTTCGATTCAGTCTTCAAACGGTATTTACACACAAGAAGACAGGCAGCTCATCCAAGTCGAGGTTTCGGCCCTTGTAGATGAGGTTGACCGCATCGCTTCTCAGGCCGAGTTTAACAGAATGAATTTGCTGCAGGGTGATTTTGCCCGCCACAGCAGAAGTTCCTCTATGTGGTTTCACATGGGCCCGAATATGCACCAAAGGGAAAGGGTTTATATTCAGACTATGACCGCAAGGGCTCTTGATTTGAAAAACGTTGTGGGAATTCCTGTAACGCTGTCAACACCCGAATTCGCGAACCGTTCCATAGGAATTATGGATAACGCTCTTCAGATTATCGCAAAGCAGAGAGCGGACCTCGGCGCTTACTACAACAGGCTTGAGCACGCGTCCAAGGGTCTCATGAATGCCTATGAGAACATTCAGGCAGCCGAAAGCCGTATAAGAGACGCCGATATGGCAGAGGTAACTGTAAATTACACCAAAGACCAGATTCTTGTTCAGAGCGGTACTGCGATGCTGGCTCAGGCGAACCAGAAGTCTATTGGCATACTACAGCTCCTTCGCTAACAGCACGCCATCCTCTTTTTAAGAGGATGGCTGTTCTTTGAAAACACACTCATCTGCTGCATGCGCTCAGGCCCGGCCTCAAGCGGGACTGGGCGGTTGCAGCAGTGCAGCCTCCGTATTCCCTGAGTCGTTTAACCTGGTATAACAAGCCTGATAAGGAGATCAGGTATTCAGAAACAAGGAGTGTTGCGTATGATTATTAATCATAATATGAGTGCTATTAACTCAAACAGAGTGCTCAAGTTTAAACATTGGGATGTAAACAGTTCCATGGAAAAGCTCTCATCGGGCATGCGGATAAACAGGGCCGGGGATGACGCCTCGGGACTTGCGGTTTCCGAAAAGATGAGAACTCAGATTCAGGGCCTGCGCCAGGCCGAGAGAAACACCGAAGACGGTATGTCTTTCGTACAGACAACCGAAGGTTACCTTGACCAGAGCGCCTCTCTTCTTCAAAGAATAAGAGTACTGTCTATCCAAGCCGCAAACGGCATTTACACACAGGACGACAGGCAGCTTATTCAGGTTGAAGTTTCGGCCCTTGTGGATGAAGTTGACCGCATCGCGTCTCAGGCGGAGTTCAACAGATTCAAACTTATTTTGGGGGATTTTGCCAAAACCAATGCTAAGTCGAGCATGTGGTTTCACTTGGGAGCCAATATGAACCAAAGGGAAAGGGTATTTATTGGAACCATGACAGCAACCGGCTTAAACCTCAAAGAGGGGAACGGCGCGTTTAGAGCAAATCTCAGTACTCCCGAAGGAGCGAACAGAACCATCGGGTTAGTAGACGATGCTTTGCAAAAAATCGCCAAACAAAGGGCCGATCTCGGAGCCTATTACAACAGGCTTGAGTATTCTGCAAAGGGGCTGATGAATGCCTATGAGAACATTCAGGCATCTGAAAGCCGTATAAGAGACGCCGATATGGCGGAGGTAGCCGTAGATTACACCAAAGACCAGATTCTTGTTCAGAGCGGTACTGCGATGCTGGCTCAGGCTAATATGAAAACAAGATCGGTACTACAGCTTATCGGCAACTGATAAAAACAAATGTCTTGCTAAAGAGGGAATACAGATACCCGCACCAAATGGTGCGGGTTCTTTTTGGCCGCCTGTTACTGTTTTTCCCTCCATTTCAGCAGCATGGATGAATTAACAATAACCGCGACCGACCCGGCATTATGCACAAGCGCCCCGAGAACGGGGTTCAGCACTCCGGTGATTGCCAAAATGATAGCGGCAAAATTAAGCAGCATGGCGGCGGCCAAATTCAATTTGATTGTCCGCATCACCTGTTTCGCAAGCAGGATAAGGTGCGGTATTTCTTTAATGTCATCTCCGACAAGGGCAATGTCGGCGGCTTCAATGGCAATATCGCTTCCTATGCCGCCCATAGCGATTCCCACTTCGGCGGCTTTCAGCGCGGGCGCGTCGTTGATGCCGTCGCCGACCATGCAAACCGCCTGTCCCTTGTTCTGGTACGTATAAATCGCGGTAAGTTTATCCTCCGGCATACAATTTGATTTTACCTCGGCAATGCCCGCGATTTTGGCAATATGTTCCGCCGCCTGCTTTGTGTCTCCGGTCAGCAAGACCGTTTTTGTTCCGGTATTCTGAATGGCTTTAATTGTGGAAGCGGCGTCCGGGCGCAGTGTGTCGGATAACACAATAAAACCCAAAACATGAATCGCGTCGGCAACGTAAATCAGCGTTGAACCGTCCGCTTTGGCCGCCGCGCTCTCCAGCACAACCTGTTCCGGCAGTTCCAGCCCGCGGTCTTTGAGCAGCGCCTCGTTCCCAGCAAAAACGCGCTTCCCCTTCATTGCCGCCGAAACGCCGCGCCCGGGCATAAGCTCGAAGTCTTCGGGCTCAAAGGGAGCTTTTCCCAGTTTTTGTTTGTAATGCGCGGCAATGGCTTTTCCAAGCGGATGCTCCGAGCGAAGCTCCAGCGCCGCGGTGATTTCCAAAAGTTCCGCCTCGCCGACAGACAAATCAGCGCTCTTTACTTTTACGACAGCGGGTTTTCCATAGGTGAGTGTTCCTGTTTTATCAAAAGTAATGCACCGCACCTTTGCCATGCGTTCAAGCGCGTCGCCCCGGCTGATCAAAATACCGTATTTCGCCGCGTTGCCGATCCCAGCCATAATCGCGGTCGGCGTTGCGAGCACCAACGCGCACGGGCAAAACACGACCAGAATGGTTACGGAACGGATGATTTCACCAGTTGCAAACCATGTTATAGCGGCGGAGATAAGAGCGATAACAACAATCCATGTCGCCCACTTGTCGGCAAGGCTGACTATTTT
This sequence comes from Spirochaetia bacterium, assembly GCA_031289575.1. Lineage (GTDB taxonomy): Bacteria > Spirochaetota > UBA4802 > UBA4802 > UBA5550 > JAITPE01. The sequence continues at coordinate 3,688 of JAITPE010000135.1, forward strand.
TGCTTTCCCGGCGTCCGCCTGTTCCACAAGGCGTATCATGCGCTGCAGAGAGCTGTCCTCGCCGACCTTTTGAGCCGTCATATCGAATGTCCCAAATTGATTTACCGTTCCGCTCAATACTTCGTCGCCCTCGCCCTTGTCCACAGGAAGGGATTCCCCGGTCATCACCGACTGGTCGATGGAGGACTGTCCCTTTATGATGATGCCGTCAACAGCGATTGTTTCACCGGCCAGCACCCGCAGAGTATCGCCGATTTTAACCTCGCCCGCACTCACCATGATTTCCCCGCCGTTTTGCACGAGCCGCGCCATGGCCGGCCGGAGTTGAACGAGTTTTTCGATTCCGGCGCGGGCTTTCGCTACAGTACGCTCCTCAAGATAGGCGCCGATGGTCATGATGAAGGCCACTTCGCCGGCGGCAAAAACTTCATCAATGATAACCGACGCGACAAGGGCGATGGACACCAGGACATCGGCCTTGATGTCGAATTGGGTAACAAGTCCGGTAACCGCCCCTTTGATAATGGGTATACCGCAC
>JAITPE010000190.1 GCA_031289575.1 Spirochaetia bacterium
CGGAAATAATCTCTTGAGGAATATCTTTTCCTGCAATTGACACCAACAGCGTTATTCCGCCCTGAAACAAAAGCAGAAGCACAGATGAAAAAAGTACGCCGACTCCTAAACCGGATGCCAACATGATTGCCGAAAAAAAATCCATGATAGACTTAGTGAGAAGCAAATCGGAAGTTTTTCCAAACCCCTCTTCGATAGAGCCGACAATCGTCATTGAACCCATACAGAAAAGTAAAAAACCCGTAATCAAACCTTCTGTAAAACGGTCGTTTTTCGATTGAGTTTTTGCTTTTATATAGTCGCCGAGTTGTTCCGCCTTTTTGTCGAGTTGCATCTTCATGCCGATAAATCCGCCTAACACAAGACTTAACACCACAAGCAACGGAGAAGACATGTTTAACGACATTTTTACTCCCAACAATAATGTAAACAGACCGATTGCCTCAAAATATACTGTCTGATATTTTTCCGGCAAGCTTTTTTTGAATACTAATCCGATACTGCTTCCGACAATAATAGCTGCTGTGTTCACTAACGTTCCGACCATATCCGGTTATTTTTTTGACTGCAATATTAGGAAAAACAAACGAATTACACAAATCCTCCTAATTAATTATTCAGATTTTTAAATTAAGTGAAAGAAACTCTTTCCTGAGAAAAATGTTTTTCGTACTTTTGTCGCCACAATATTTATATTTTATCCTAAAAACAATCTCTTTTGATATTTTTTTTCGGTTAAATATATGAATTTATTATTACAATACCTTGTATTTTTAATTTTCAGTAGTGTTGAAAAAATATTTTTTATGAGTAAAGAAAATTCCTTAAAAGTAAAATTCTATAATGGAGAAAATATCCCATTGGAATTACACAAAGTCCGCATTGTGCAGAAATTGAATCTTGTTCCTATAGAACGTCGTTTAGAAGCCTTGCATGAGGGCGGGTTCAATACATTCCGGTTAAGCACCAAAGATGTTTTCTTGGATATGCTTACCGATAGCGGCACTAACGCAATGAGCGATATGCAGTTGTCAGCCATGATGCATGCCGACGATGCTTATGCCGGTTCTCAAAGTTTCTTCCGCTTGCAAAAAGCTGTGGAAGATGTGTTGAAGAAAAAATATTTGTTGCCTGTTCACCAAGGACGTGCGGCAGAGAACATTCTGGCTCTTGCCTATATCAAGAAAAAAGGCGACTTGATACCGATGAATTATCATTTTACTACCGCTTTAGCCCATATCACTCAATACGGAGGCCGTATCGTTGAGTTGCTTTATGATGAGGCTTATAATATTTCTTCTTCACATCCTTTCAAGGGAAATATGAATGTAGAAAAATTAGAAGAAGTTATCAGGGAAACAGGAGTAGAAAACATCCCTTTCATCCGCATGGAAGCCTCGACCAACCTGATTGGCGGTCAACCGTTCTCTATCCAGAACATGCGCGATGTTCGTAAAATCACCGATAAATATGGCATCCGCTTAGTGTTGGACGCCAGTTTGTTGGGCGAAAACGCTTATCTGATTCTGCAACGGGAGTCGGAATTTGAAAATGCCTCCATGGCGGACGTCATTGCAATTATGACCGGTTTGGCCGATATTGTGTATTTCTCCGCTCGCAAATTAAGTTCTTCCCGCGGCGGCGGCATTTGTACCGATGATGCTGCTATTTATCGCGAATTAGAAGCCTTAGTTCCTTTGTTTGAAGGCTTTTTGACCTATGGCGGTATCTCGGTTCGGGAAATAGAGGCGATGGCCGTTGGTTTATACGAAACCTTAGACGAAACGATGATAAGCCAAAGTCCTCAGTATATTGCTTATTTAGTGAATGCTCTTACTTCGCAAGGCGTACCGATGGTAACTCCTCCGGGTGTGCTGGGGGCGCACGTAGACGCAATGAGGGTCTGTGCGCATATTCCGCAAACCCAATATCCGGCAGGCTCTTTAGCGGCAGCTTTTTATCTGGTTTCCGGCATCCGCGGCATGGAACGGGGGTCGATATCGAATCAACGCGACGAGGAAGGAAATGAGACATACGCCGACATGGAATTATTGCGATTGGCTGTTCCCCGCAGGGTATTTACGCTTTCTCAAATCAAATATGTAGAAGACCGTATGGTTTGGTTGAACGAAAACCGCTTGTTGATTGGTGGATTAAAGTTTGTTTATGAACCGCCTGTACTTCGTTTTTTCATGGGAGGCTTGGCGCCTGTTTCCGATTGGCCTGAAAAATTAATTGCTAAATTCAAAGCGGATTTTGGGGATAGTTTGTGAAAAATGGAATCAATTGATATTTTAACGGGGCAACATGTGGCTATCAAATACGAACCGGCTTCGGTAGTTGCCCGGATGGGCGCTTTGTTGCTGGATTATTTTTTCATGTCGGTGTATTTCTTCGCCCTTCTTTATACGCTATTCGAACTTGAGGATTCTATTAAGCAGTTGATGCGTCATTCTGAAGGGATTACTTATACGCTCTTTGTCATTATATACCTGCCTTTCGTTGCTTATCATTTTATTTTCGAGTCGTTGACCGGCGGAAAAACTTTGGGAAAAATGATTGTGAAGATACAAGTTACCCGGATGGACGGCTCGGTACCCGGTATCGGCGCTTATTTTCTGCGTTGGTTATTGATGCCGGTCGATATGTTTCCTTCCGGCGGCATAGGCGCTTTGTTTATTGTTTTTTCTTCCTATCATCAACGCATAGGCGATATGGCGGCAGGAACGATTGTTGTAAAAACGAATCCTTCTTTAAAGATGGATTTGGACGAGACCTT
>JAITPE010000243.1 GCA_031289575.1 Spirochaetia bacterium
AGTCGCAATGGCCTCATAGGTATAGATAGCCTTGCTGATAGGGCCGGCCGGCGAGCCGGTTTCAACCATTACAGGAGTGCCTGCCAAAAGTTCGTTAGTTTGATTGTAATATGTAATTACCGATACGCCTGTATTGAGATTAGTTTCTGTTACAGATTCAAAGTACAGGCTTTTCGTCTCTTCTGGGAATCCGGCAAATGACCTGCTGTTCCTGTATGAGTAGGCTGTCGAATATACGCCGCCGCGTCCGTCCGAAAGCGTTATGTTTTTTACAAGCGGAACAGCGTACGGGTCGGATACTTTAGGATACTGCGAAGCGGATGGTTCTATGGCTCCCGGCATTCTTGTCGAAAGAGCGTATTCTATACTTGTACGCGAACCTATATGGCTCTCAATGCCTGTTATATAAACAGACAATGACGCGGTAAAGCCTGTATGAATATCATATTTTACCGCGAGTGAGGCGTCCCTTTCAATAGCGCCAAGCCCTTCAAGGCTAAAGCCCTGACCGGCTATGCCGCTGCCCGCGTTCGAGTTGTATGAAAGTGAAAGCTGTGGGTTGAGTTCCGCTGTTCCTTTTGGAAGTCTTATTTCAATTGAGTGATTGAGTGAACCGTCCGGAGAAATTTCCGCCGCGCCCGCGGCGGCCGCCAAAAATAAAAAAGACAAAGACAAAGAAATGATGCGCTTCATTGTTTTCACCTCTCTCAAAAAATATTTGAATATTCATATCTAAAAAGTAGAAAATTTTTGTCAAGGCTTTTCTTAGCATAAAAAAATGGAGGAGGCCGGTAACTGCCAAAACGCTTGACATTATGCGCCTCTTCCTATTAATTATCATAAAGACATTTAATGTCCTGTTTTCACTAAACAGACCGAGGTTACAACAAATGGATTACGTAGGAAACCTGTTTCGTCCCCCAAGCGAGGGGCGCAGCATGATAATACAGGCAACTGTCGGCTGCTCGCACAATCAGTGTACATTTTGCGGCGCTTACAAGAGCAAAAAATTCTATATCAAAGATATGGCCGTAATCAAAAAAGATATTGATGAGGCATCTCAATACAGGGGTCATTTCGATAAAGTTTTCCTTGCCGACGGCGATGTTCTTATAATGCCGACAAATACGGTAATTGAGATTTTGTCGTACATCAAAAAAAAATGTCCATGGACAGAGCGCATTGGAGTTTATGCCAACACAAAGGCCATCCTTAGAAAAACGCCCGAAGAACTCAAGGAACTCAAAGCCGCCGGGCTGCTCATCATTTATCAGGGAATTGAGAGCGGCAACAAGGATGTGCTGCGTCACATAAAAAAAGGCGCGTTCCCTCACAAAATGCTTGAGGCTTCACAAAAAATTATAGCTTCCGGAATGGAACTCTCGCAGACCGTTCTCCTTGGCTTAGGCGGAACAGAACTCAGCGAGGCTCACGCTATTGATACAGGGAAACTGCTGAGCGAAATGTCGCCTCACTATGCCTCGGCCCTTACCGTTATGCTGCTGCCGTATACAGAGCTGGGCAAAGAAGCGGCTGCCGGAACATTCAAGCTGCCCGATAAATTCGGCATGCTGAAAGAACTCAGGCTGATGATAGAGAACATGAACATGAAAAGAGATTGTTTTTTTACATCGAACCACGCGTCTAACTATCTGCCTATACGGGCGCATTTCCCAAAAGAAAAAAAAGACGTACTTGAGCTTATTGACGCGGTGATAGCAAAGGGCGATGAAAATATTCTGCGCCCTGAATACATGAGAGCTTTATAAAAAATACAGGAACAACAGGATGGATGATTCAATAAAAAAAGCCGTAGAGTTTATCGGGCTTGAGCTCAAGGGGAATCCGCAGGCCGATAAACTGAAATTAATTAACGAAGCGTCGCAGAAATTCGATCTTAATCCATTACAGGCCGAATTTCTCACAAATAAATTTTTGGCAAACTTATGAACATAACAGCAAATATAAAAAGACATGCTATTTCCTGCGCCTTGATAACCGCAGCGGTGATCTCGTCCTGTTCCCAATGGAGAGTCAGCAGTTTGGGCGGCAAGGAATTGTTCTTTATAAAAAATGGAACCGAGGCGGGCGACATCGCGATACACTTTGACGAATTCGCACTGACAGATCTCTCTTTCAGGGCAGGCATTTTTAATGGTACGCTCTTTACGGTTGACAATGTTTTAAAAAGAATCCAGGCCATTGATTCCGATGGAAGCCCGGAACTTGTTATAGGCAGCCCGAACAATATAAGCTCAAAAAAAATAACAGCGGTACCATTTAAGTTCGGCGTAATAGGATCTTTCACTGTTGACCGCAGCGGAAATATTTATGTTCAAAACCGCCTTTCAGAAGACATGGGAGACGGAGACTTTTCGCCGTCATATGTTCTTGTTTTCGACAAAAACGGAAAGCTGCAGTACGCCATTGGACAGCGCGGCTCAACCGATACGCCCTTTTATTACATTGATTCGCTTTTTGTGGATGAACGTGAACGCCTTTTTGTTGTGTCGCGTTCATTTGATACATGGAATGTCTATAGATTTGATAATCGAAAGCCCGATTTTTCCCTTAATCTTGGAAGCCTGAGTTTCAAGGAAAAAGACGGCGACGATACATTTGACGGACAGATCGAAAATGTTAAACTCTACGAGAACGGCGATATGATGCTCATAAGCGTTGCGTATTATCACAATAAGCGGCTGAAGTATCACAAGGTTTATGATTACTCTATAAATAAAAAAAAGTTGGAGAGAGAAATCATGAACATTCCGGATCCCAAGAATGTCCTGTTTGATATAGTGGATGACAAGCATCTGTATTTTTGGAATACGGAGAAGGATGATATTCGGCTGATGATATGCAGCATGGAGGGAAGCATCATAAACAACATTCAAGTTACATTCGACTCGTCCAAGTATCTCTATTCAAAGCTGCAGATTGACAGCTCCGGCAGGCTTTATTCTTATCATGTGAGCAAAAAAGGCATCAACATATTGCGTTGGGAGTAAGTATGAAAGCCGTAACTGCCGCCGAAATTAAGGAAATAGATAAAAGGGCAGAGGAAGAATACAAGATCCCCGGCGCGCTTCTAATGGGATTCGCGGGGCGCGCCGCCTCGGATATTATTCTAAAAACTTTTCCCAACGCGGATGACATTGCCGTATGCGCCGGAACCGGCAACAACGGCGGCGATGGATTCGCCGCCGCCTATTTTCTGCAAATGGCAGGCCGCGCCGTTAAAATATTTCTCTGCGGCGAGGCCGAAAAAATAACGGCATCCGCCTCTGTGTACTATAATATATGCCGCGCGGCCGGCATTGAAATTATTGCGGAATCAGCCGCGCCCGGTTTAAGCGGCTTTAATCTTATTGTGGACGCCGTTTTCGGAAGCGGATTTAAAGGGCCGCTCCGCGAAGGCGCGGAGCGCATTATACATTCCATAAACTCATCCGGAGTTCCGGCGGCCGCGCTTGATATGCCAAGCGGCCTGCCCTCTGACGGGGAAGCCGCGCATTGGCCGGTTGTAAAGGCTTCGCTTACCATAGCCATGGGATTGCCGAAAATATCTCTTGTGACATGGCCAGGGCGCGGCTTTTGCGGCGCGCTTGAGATAGCCGATATTGGTTTTCCGCAGGCGCTGACATCATCAGACAAAATAAAAACCGAGCTTATAGACGAAGAATTTATGCGTTCCGCAGCGCTCTCTCTCAAGATGCCGGGCGGAGCCGATACCAATAAAAGCGAGAGAGGCCACCTGCTGCTCATAGGCGGATTTGACGGCATGGAGGGCGCGATCATGATGAGCGCCGCGGCCGCACTCGAAAGCGGAACCGGCCTTTTGACTCTCATAAGTACAGCCGGGGCGCGGCGCGCAATAGCGGGCATTATACCCGAGCTGATAACCATTTCGGCCGAAACCGGCAAAATACATGAAACTATCCACGCGCGCAGGTATGACGCCCTGTTGATAGGGCCGGGAATGGGACGCTCGGAGTACGCCGCCGGCATCTTTAAAGAGGCGATGGACGCGTTCGATACAGGAACTGTTCTCATAGACGGGGACGGATTGTTTCATCTGCCGGCTTATTTGGAAAGCGCCGTACTCAAAAGCGGAGTAAAGTACGTACTCACACCGCATTTTATGGAAGCCTCGCGGATAATGAAAAAATCTGTTGATGAAATAAAGGAGAACCGGCTTGCCGCGGCCAAAGAATGCGCGCTTAAAACCGGATGTATCGTGCTGCTGAAAGGCCCGGCCTCTATAGTGACCGATGGAGAGCGCGCCTATATAAACACAAGCGGAAACAATCTGCTGGCCGCGGCCGGTTCCGGAGATGTTCTTTCGGGCATTCTGGGAGCCCTTCTTTTGAGAAAGGCCGCGCCCGCACAAGCGGCGTGCGCGGCCTGCTATTTTCACGGCAAGGCCGCAGATGCTCTTGCCCAAGCGGGCAAGAGGCATCTGCGGGCGACCGACATTATCAGCGCCCTAAAGGAGATAATCCCATAGTTGTACTATACAAATGTTAAGTATTCAATATCCGCAAATTTTAAAAATTTTTATTTACATGGCAAGGCTTGTTTCGGAGAGTTCTATAAAGAGCTGTTTAACATTTATTTATGTAAGGCTAAAAAATGAATCTTGATTTTTTTATTCTTTTTTCTTCTTTTATTGTTATTTTCTGTACCACGGTTTACATTCTCGCCTACCGCGGACACAGGCAAAACAAGAGCGCCGCGGGATTAAAGTACCCAGGTATGACAATAATCGTACCGGTGTGGAACGAGGGGAAAACCATAGCCGATACGCTTGATTCTCTCCTGAAAGTAAAAGAGAGATACAGGGGAGAGCTTGAAATTATTGTTATAGATGATCATTCAACCGACAACAGTTATTCCATCATTAAAAGTTATGCCTCGGCAAATGCCAATCTAAAGTGCTGTAAAAAAGATCCCATGCGCAATAGGGGAAAGAGCGAAAGCCTAAATCAAGGCATAGATCTTGCCGGCCATGATATTGTAGGCTGCGTAGACGCGGACTCCTACCCCGATCCGGAATCCCTCAACTATATCGCCGAGGAATTTACCGACCCGCGTGTCGGCGCTGTTACCACAAAACTCATTGTAAAAAAACCAAAGCATATTGTTGAGTGGTTTCAGCAGGTGGAGTATATCTTTTCCAATTTTATTCTCATGTCATTTGACGCCCTTGATTCAATATACATAACAAGAGGGCCGCTCAGCCTTTACAGAAAAGACGTGATGAAAAAAATAAACGGCTTTCTCCCTGCAGGGCAGACTCCTACCGAAGATATGGAAATAACGTTCAGAATCAGAAAGGCCGGCTACAGCATAAGAGGCTCAAAAAAAGCAAAGGTGTATACATCGGTCATGAAAACATGGAAAGCCCTCTTTTGGCAGAGAATGCGCTGGAACCGCGGCACGCTGATAAATCTTTGGCTTCACAGGGATATTTTCTTTGATTCCCGTTACGGCATGCTGAGCATGTTCATACTGCCTACGGCCACGCTGATGATATCTATGGTTGGAGTGATCATATGCTATCTCCTTTATACTATCGGAAGCGGCTGCATAACGCAGGTGCAAAAGCTCTACTGGATAATTTCGACAGGGTACTATCCTGATTTTTACCAAATCAAAGAGGCTGTTATAGGCGGCGACAACAGCTTCGCCTTTCACAACATGATGCTTTTTTTCGTTGTAATGGGAATATATTTTATGGTTAACGGTTTTGGTTTTCATGAAAGCAAGGAGCGTTTTTCTATGCGCTATATATTGTTTGTGGCGTTAACTCCTGTTATTTATAATCCTGTGATAATATTTTTCTGGGCATCCGCAATGATAATGCATACCAGTAAAATAGCCGTCCGGTGGAGATGATGGATATAGAGAAAAAAAATCTCATTTACAAGGCTCTGGCGCTCACATTTTGCATCATGTTTTTTTCTATTCTATTCTCTCAAATATTTACCGAAAGAAAAATGTCTAAGTTCGATATGGAGATGACCTATCTGCGCGATACGCTCAAAGAAGGACAGGTTATTCTCTCGCTGCGCCAGGCCCTTAACACGCGTCAGGGACGTTCGGATGATTTGCTCACCGACGGACTCGCTGCCAGACTTTTTGAAACAGGCATTGATATTCAACGCCTTTCCAACAATGAAGACAGCAATACATTTTTCAAAAAGGTAAGCAGGGAATGGATATATCTCAACATTGAACTGTGGCAGAAACTCATTGCACACAACAGAAACGCTGTAAACAAGAAAAGCTATATAATATACATATATCCATTCGATTGCAATGAATGCGTTTCATACAAAAATCTTTTTAACAAGCTGCATAAGGAATACGGCGAAAAACTCTGGCTTTTTATTCTTCCCGATAACGCCGAAAGCGGAGTGCTGCATACCATTAAACAATATTATAAAATCAAAGATAATGCGCCGTCTGTTATTGTAAACGGTAAACCCGCCGACATTTCCAAAATAGAAGGAATTCTCAAGGACAGCATGAAGAAAAATAAAAAGCCGGCAAAAAAAACCAAAAGGTAATATTATGAAACACAGACAACTCCGCAAAAATATAGCGCTGCTGCTTTTAATCTGCGGGCCGCTTTCGGCCGCCGACCCGGTAACAATTACTCAGCTTGACAACGATACAATACAGGCTTCGTTTGAACTGCCCAGTACCGTAGACCGGGTGTGGGCGGTAATTACCAATTACGAAAACTCACCCAACGTTATGCCCAATATAAAAAAAGCGACCATAATATCCTCTCAGCACAGCACAGATATCAATGTCGACTATGTTACAAGCGTTGCGGGAGCCGGACCGTTTACAGTTACATATACATCAAAAATCACAGCGGTCAAGTCAAAGGGAATCATAAACTGGGAGCAGGTTAAGGGCCCGTTTGTGAAAAACTATGGTTCATGGAGCATAAAGGCCGTATCGGATAAGCTTACCAAGGTTGTTTACACAGCCACATTTAACCACAAGTACATGCCCGACCGCATCAAGCGCTCCCTTGTAAAAAAAAGCATTCCCGACCTGTACGAATCGCTCAAAAAGCACAGCAGCGATTAGGCTTTTGCGCCTGTGATGTGCTTTGAAAGCATAAAATCAATGCGCGCTTTTTCCATGAGATAGGTTCCGCTTCCAAGCAGCAGCTCGTTTTTGTTTAAATTGTTGAATTTGATTTCCGCTACAAACGGAATGGATACGCCGTTTTTGGGGAGCGTCTGTATGACATTAGCCAAAGAGTTAATTGGAACAAAGGGAGTTTTAAATCCGCTTAAAGCCTGAATGGAATATAATTGGCGGTTTTCCTCATCCTTTGCTATAACAGCGCTGAATGGTTCGCCTAAAGCAGCCCTTTTCTGGTAGATGTCTTTAAGAAATCCAGTATCTTTGAAAAAGCTGATCTTGCCGTCTTTTTCCTGGCTTAGCCGAATAAGTTCAATTTCGTTTTGCAGGCTTAGCACTAAACTTTCCTTGTTTACATGCTGAATTGTCTCTATGGAAAATCTGCAAAGCGTAGCTAAGGCCGCGTTTTTAAATTCGCTTTTTACTATGTAGCTGAAAATGTTCCCGCCTTCGTTTAGAACGTATATAAATGTGTACGGCCCCTTGTTCTCGTATACAATGGACATCATGTTGCGGCGCCACTTTCCCAGTATCTCTTTGAGAAAAACCAATTGAGGCTCGTCTGAAAGAAAATGGTACTCGATTCTCAGTTTAGGCGAAATAGTCAAAGATGAAAGAAGCGCCAAAATATTGGCCTGTTTGGTTACAGTTACATCTTTTTTTTCTCTTGTGACACAGATAAAATCATTATCAAGTTTGCCGATAAACCTTATTGAGCTTTTCACGCTGTCGCTGACTATAGCCGAGTAGGCCTCCCTGAAAAAACGGTCTAATAACTTATAGTTTTTCTTGAATGGATTGGGAATATTAATTGCGCAGCTTTCTTCATAAGGCAGTTTTAGTTTAAGGCTGTCGGTGAGCATTGTTTTTATGATTTCGGTCAGTACGCCGGGATCGTTATATTGGTACATATACGCCTGTCCCCAGCTGTTTTTGTACAGGTAGTATATTGAATTGATGAAATCAGAATCTTTTTCGTTAAAGTTTACAATAAGCATGGTCTTTGTGGTAAACGCCGGACGCAGAAAAAAATCATTTTTAGAATGTATTTTTTTCCTGTTAAAAAGATTGAACATGTCGGTGAGAAGATTCTGTATTACGCTTTGGTCAATCTTTGTGTAACCGGATTGCAGCTGCACCCTTGAAAAAACCGGATCATATATATTATTTAAGGCAATCCAGGCCGAGAGCTTTACAAGATCGTTTTTTGTTTTAAGCGTAGTGGTCTGCCCGGGAGACGCGATGTTGCGTTTATATACCCGCCACTCGCTGTCTTTTGACCCAAGTTTAACAGGCTCTATATAAATAATCGCCTCGTAGGGCGCGTCCTTGAATGTGATGTAAATGTCTATCGCGTTTTCATCCGGAAGAAAGTTGGCTTTTATTTTGTGGCTCAAAAGCGCATAATCGGTCGCGGATATCTTCTGTTGCAGGTTTAAATTGGGCAGTTCGTTCGCAATCTTTTGGTAGCTGAGAAGCATAAATTTTTTGACCGAATTCCAAAAGATCATTATTTTTGTGTAATCCCAGTTGTCAAAATTATCGAGGTCTTCGATTTCTTTCTTGGTCCATTTCCATTGTGCAGCGTACCTTGACATAACTACAACTTTGTAAGGGAGATTTTTTTTCTGCACAGTCTCGTACCTGCTTAACTGAGGATTTATTTTAAGGTATAGATTTTTGGGCAGTATGTTTATGAGAGTTTTATCATTAAGACTAACCCCGTAGTATTCGTAGACCGCCTCGAACATAAGTATGTATGAGTCGAGAATTTCATTATGAAATTCTCCTTTATGTATACTGTCTTTTATTTTATGGCATAGAAGGTGCGGAATAGGCGGCCCGAACAGGTACTTTTCAAGAACTCCTATTTTCAGAATCGATTTAAACGGGTTGCCCAAGGACTTTACCAATTGAAACAAGGCCGCGCCCATGAAATCCTCTTTGGGTATGGCAAACATGTTGCCGAGGTCTATGTAGTGAGCGAGCACATCATTAGGAATCTGGGCGTAAAGCGCTTCGTATTTCTCATTGCTTACATGCGGGGCCACCCACCAAAAGGGCGTTTTGCCGGCTATTATAATTGAACTGCGGTAAAATTCATCTTTAAGCGTGGCCCCAATGGTTGAACCAAAGGCCTCGTCCTCGTCTTCCGCGTATATGTTTTTTTTGAGGCTGTCGATATCGTTCATGAAGAGATGAACTTCCATATCGGCCTCTTTCATGACCCAGTTTTGAATATCATCAATTTTTTTTTGCAGATTTTCCAACTGTTCCTTAGTGGCGTTTTGCTTGTTAACGCAGCACCAGTAATCGCAGTCGGATTTTTTTGTATACGCAATCGTTCCAGGGCTGCCCATTACGGCAAGCATCTCTATAAAGGACGATTCGGACGCAAGCGCAAAATTAGACAGATGAAACCTGCTTTCAATGAACTTTGCTGTTTCCGTATTGGGCATATAATTGGCTATTCCGATTGGAACATCGCCGTCCACATAGCCCGGAAGCTTTGAATCATTGATTGAAAGCAGAAAAGGAATAGCGTTTATGACCTTTTTAACGTCAGCATTGGCTATGAGCGCCTGAAAGCGCTCCAGTTTTTTCCTGTTAAAATTAAGGAAATTCTGCCTGTTTTGTTCAATTGTTTCTAAAAATGTCATATTGGTGATTTAAGAAAATAGAAAATAGTCATATAAAGTTACTATACCAATACTATCTTTAAAAGCAAGAAAAAAAAATTTATTATTGTTACAAAAATGTACCGGACATTCGGCCTGCAGCTGAATTTAAGATTTCTTTTAATAAGATATTTTTGTGGACAGATATATAGTTTCAGATATAATATCCAGCAGATGAAACTTTAAACGCAAATATGAGGAATAATGGATATTGATGACATAATGCTGGATGGAGAATCTATTGATACAAGCCTTTTGGAAAACGAACTCATTTCCATTGATAAAACAATGCCGGCAAAGCTGTATATTATTCCAATAAGGTATAGGCCGATTTTCCCCGGCATAGTAACCCCGCTTATAATATCACAGGGACGCTTTGCCGATGCCATAGAAAGAGTAATCAAGGAGTCAAGAACCATCGGCCTTGTTCTCATAAAAGACGACGAGAAGGATGAAATTGACACGAGCGACCTGTATTCATACGGTACCGCCGTAAAAATAATCAAAAAAATAAATTTGCCGGACGGCGGAATCAATGTGCTGATCAATAGCGTTAAGCGCTTTAAAATATCAACGATTGTTTCCTCGAAAAAATATATTGTAGCCGATATCGAATACTTCGACGAGACGACAACAAAAAACAATGTTGAGGTCAAGGCATTGACACGCGAAGTGCTCAACGGCCTAAAAAAAATAGCCGACAACAACCCTCTTTTTACAGAAGAAATGAGGCTCACCATGCTCAATGTTGATGAGCCGGGCAAAATCGCCGATTTTGTAACAAGCATTCTCAATGTGGAAAAAAACGAGTACCAGGAGGTACTTGAGACCCTCAATATCAAGAAACGCCTTGTGAAGGTTCTCCGGCTGCTGCGGAAAGAGCTTGATGTAATGACTGTCCAGAAAAAAATCCAGGGACAAATAAACGACAAGGTTGACAAGCAGCAAAAGGATTTGTTTCTGCGGGAACAGCTCAAGGCAATAAAGCAAGAGCTCGGCATCGATGATGACGAGCGCTTTCCGGAAATCACTGAAATGAAGCGCAAAATCAAGGCTCTCGGCCTCACAGGCGAAGCTAAGGATAAGGCCGAATCCGAAATGGACAGGTTCACCACGATGGAGGTAAACTCCATCGAATACAGCGTCACAAAAAATTACTTGGATACATTCATCTCCCTCCCGTGGAATACACGAACCGGAGACAAAATTAATTTAGACAAAACCAGCCGGATTCTCGACCGGGAACACTACGGCCTTGAGGATATAAAAAAACGCATCCTTGAATTTTTGGCCATAAGAAAGCTAAAACCCGACGCCAAGGGCTCCATAATATGCCTTTTGGGGCCTCCCGGAGTAGGAAAAACATCCCTTGGGCGATCCATAGCCAAATCAATGAACCGCAAGTTTTTTAGAATATCACTCGGCGGCATGCGGGATGAGGCCGAAATCAAGGGGCACAGGCGCACCTATGTGGGAGCGATGCCGGGCAAAATAATTCAGGGCATAAAAATAGCGGGAAGCGGTAATCCGGTTTTTATGCTCGATGAAATTGATAAAATGGGACAAAGCTTTCAGGGCGATCCCGCCTCGGCCCTTCTTGAGGTGCTCGACCCGGAACAAAATGTTGATTTCAGGGATCACTATCTGGATGTTCCGTTTGACCTGTCGAATGTACTCTTCATTACAACGGCCAATACTCTTGACACAGTTCCGCAGGTACTGATTGACCGCATGGAAATCATCCGCCTATCCGGATATATCACCGAAGAGAAATACCGCATAGCCAAGCGTTACCTGCTGCCCAAACAAATTTCCAGGCACGGGCTGCCGGCAAACAGCATTAATATAGATAAAGAAGGTTTTGTGTATATCATAGACGGCTGGGCGCGCGAAGCCGGAGTGCGAAACTTGGAAAGGCAGCTTGAAAAAATATGCAGAAAGACCGCCACAAAATTGGCAAGGGGAGGAAGGCTCTCCAAAAAACTTCTCACGCTTAAGGAAATAAAGGCTAACCTTGGAAGCGAAACATATTTTGACGAAGAGCTTATAACTCCCGACAAGCCGGGCCTCACAATCGGTTTGGCCTGGACATCATTAGGCGGGGTCACCATGCCGGTAGAGTCACTTGGCATTACGAACAAGAAAAACCCCGGCTTTAAACTGACCGGGCAATTGGGCGATGTAATGACCGAATCCGCAAATATAGCGTACAGCCATATCAACTATATTTTGGGCGATGATGATGAAGCCGCAAAATTTTTTGACGAGCACCTGATTCATCTTCATGTGCCCTCCGGGGCCATTCCCAAGGACGGGCCCTCCGCCGGAATAACCATGGCAACTTCTCTGTATTCGCTTGTAACCGGAAAGATTGTCAAAAAGAGCCTTGCCATGACAGGAGAGCTCTCCCTGACCGGAAAGGTTTTTCCTATAGGAGGCGTGAAAGAGAAGATTATAGCGGCCAAAAGGGCAAAGATGAAGGCTGTCATCCTGCCCGAGGAAAACCGCAAGGATTTTGCTGAAATATCGGACTATATATACAAAGGAATAAAGCTGCATTTTGTTAAGGATTTTAACTCTGTTTTAAAAATAGCCTTTCGTTAATCGTTTACATTTTCCTTTTACAATTTTTAAAGCCTTTTTGTAAAAGACTTGCAATTAGCGCCTTTGTTTGTATATTTGCCTATAAACTGCTGTTATACATTTCTGGAGGAATGACATGCCTTTACAAAATTTATTGGAAGGAATAGTTGATAATATTGTTGAAGACATATTAAAAAAAGAAGGCGACTATGATTCTCTGCGCATTAATAAGGATGATATTGTAGCCTATGTTCTTAACAGGGTTCCTCCACAATATGTAACAAGCGAACGAGGCATTCTGCATGGACAAATAGCCTCAAAGTATAAGATTCAGCAAAAAACCGATATAATCATCGGCGTGTACGAAGCTATAGACATCATAAAAAAGAGAAGAGGAACCGCTGTCAATGATACTACATCGGTAAGCCCTATCTTTAACATAGTCCAGCATATCGTAGGCTCAATTGCCGATGAGGAAACCCTGTCTCCGGTTTATGACGCGCAGGTCTCCCTGCTCTTCGATGGAGAAGTAACTAAAATGGTTGATTCAAACTGGGTGAACCCATATGTTACAAACATTGCGACAAGGGGTTACTACCATTTCTGGCCGGCTTACTCCAGCAAAAAAATGGGGAATGAGGCCAAGTTAGCCTTTATTATAAGGGTTGAACACGCCGGTTTTGAAACTACCGAACGCGAGATTCAGCTTGAGATTAACCATGACTATAGTGATGACATGCCGGCAAGGCAGGCCTTCAGCGTTCCCATGATACTGCTCAAGCTAAAATAAATAGCTGCAACGCAATAAAGTAATAAAAATCCCCGCGCTATTCGCCGCGGGGATTTTTTAAAATTTCTCCGTATAAAAATAATTTTACTCTCAACCGCCGTTCAACGCCGCTTTCAGGATTTTCTTTCCTTACGGAAATAGCTCTCAAACAAGGGTTTATCAATTTTAAGCAAATGTTCTCTTATTTGGCTTATGTTCTCGAAACTGTATTCCTGAAACTCAAAATACT
>JAITPE010000036.1 GCA_031289575.1 Spirochaetia bacterium
GCCGGCATATAAAATGAAACAGGTGCCCGGCGGTACAGTAAAAAGCGGAATGGATTGGGGTTTAGCGGATGACTATCCGCTGCCGGTATCTATACCCGCCTTTAAGATTGGCGAGACTGAAGTTACTTACGAGCTGTGGTATGCGGTAAGAGAATGGGCGACTTCGGAAGAGCGCGGAGCAAAGTATGTCTTTAGTAATCCCGGTCGTGAAGGCGGTAATGGAACCGACGGGGCAGCTCCAACAGCAGAGAAAAAGACACACCCTGTAACCAATGTAAACTGGCGCGACAGTGTAGTATGGTGTAACGCTTACAGCGAGGCAACAGGGAAAACGCCTGTATATTATGAGGATGCCGCTTATACTGTTGTACTGAGAAAGAGCGAGACGAGCGGTGAGGCTTCCGCCGGCAAAGGGAAAGCAGAGAAGGCTTACATCAAGGAAGAGGCGAATGGTTTTCGTCTGCCGACAGAAGTTCAGTGGGAGTATGCGGCGCGAGGCGGTGTTCCGGGTACCGGAACACCGTGGACATATACTTATGCCGGAAGCAATACCATTGATGATGTCGCATGGTACGACGGTAACGCTATGCATCCTGAAAAGAAGAAAGAGAAAGAGAAAACTGCTGAAGCAGCCGAGGGGAAGAAAGCCGCAGGAAAGAAAGAACGCGCCGACGCCGGTGCCGGAATTCATCCTGTGAAGAAGAAAGCTGCCAACAGTCTTGGTTTATACGATATGAGCGGTAATATCTGGGAGTGGTGTTGGGACAAGTCCTCTTCGGACGCTAAGGGCAAGGGGCTTAACCGCATTGAACGCGGCGGCGGCTGTGGCAACAGCGATCATTGCTCAGCACTTACTCACCGGTTCGACTTCAGCCCTGTCAACAAGTACAACGACTTAGGGGTTCGTGTTGTCTGTCTCTGAGTTATTCGCATCCGGTTTTATGTCCCAAAATTTTTATTTGACAACAAACGGTCTAATATTACCTTTGCTTTCGGAGAGTTGTCCGAGTGGTTTAAGGAGGCGGTCTTGAAAACCGTTGAGGTGAAAGCCTCCGGGGGTTCGAATCCCTCACTCTCCGCACAACCATATTGGAGAGGTGGGTGAGAGGCTTAAACCAGCAGTTTGCTAAACTGTCGTGCGGGTGACTGTACCGGGGGTTCGAATCCCCCCCTCTCCGAAGAGATGAACAGAATAAAAAATATAATAACAAGCAGGTGCGTTTATTTTCCGTTTATAGGCTGGTTTATTACACTTATAATAAACCATGATGATGAATTGCTGCTGCATCACATAAAGCAGTCTTTTGCCATTGCGCTTGTCTTTACCGCCGGGCTCATTGTGTTGGGATTTATGCTGACTTTGACTCAGCGAGACGGATTCCTGCGGATTGTTTTGACGATTATTATTTATCTTGTTTATCTGTTGTATTTCGCGCTGTCTGCTGTCGGGACACGGGCGCTCTTTCATTCTGAAAGGCTTGTGTTTCCGCTTATAGGCGGCCGCGCCGAAAAGCTTAATATTTAATGTGTCTGTAGCTCAGCTGGATAGAGTATTTGGCTACGAACCAAAGGGCCGGGGGTTCGAATCCCTCCAGACACGGAGCGCCTCATTTTTCCGAACTTCTTGAATATCCGCTACATCGCGGTATTCAAGGACATCGTAGATGCGGACTAATTGTTTACTATTTATTCTACCGGATACAAGAGAAGCTCACGGCCTCTTTACCCAAAAGAGGCGTTTTCTGGCGCTCTCGGCGAAAATAGAATTAGGGTAATCGGTAATGACAATATTGTAGTATTTGCCTGCCTGAGAAAAGTCACCTTTCAGATTGTATGTTCTCGCAAGGCTGTAAAAGATGTTATCGGCGCAAACGCCGCCGGCATATTCCTTCTCAAGTTTTTTGTAAATATCAAGCGCTTTATCAAGGCTGCCCTCTTCTTCCGCGGCGCTGCCGGCTTTGAGCAGAGCGATAGACGCGTATATATCAGAGGATGTATCGCCGGCAAATTCGGCAAAAATTTTATAGGCCTCGTCAAACCTGCCCTGATCAAAGCAAAGGTTGCCAAGCGACCAGAGCGCGTTCTCGTAAACATGGCCGAAGAGCGCGTCGCTCTTGAGTTCGGTGAGTTTTTCAATAATTCCGGCTATTTTGGCGCTGTCGTCCGGAGCCGTATTGCCGTACTCATCCATTATGGCCTCGTAGCGGACGAGAAGTTTATTGCCTCGTTTATCAAAAAAAATAAAAACAGCGACGGCGATAACAATAGCTGCCGGAATTCCTATTATAAGATATTTGACAAGAGTCTTTCTTTTTTGAAAGAAATCCTTGATCCTCATCAAAACACGTTCAACTGGATTCCTTGATATATTTATTGCGTTCTTGCTCCGCACATTAATGCGATCCATTTTGTCTCCTTAATTGTTCAGCTTAAGATTAATCAAATCTCCAAGGGTCACTGTATTTGAACTGGTTTCTCTTAAAATTTTATTCACCTCTTCCTGCTCCGAAACATATTCGAACTGTTTGACGCTCAAAGAAATGCGTTTCTTCTTAGGATCAACGCTAAGCACCACAGCCTCAATTTCATCGCCCGCTTTAAAGGCCGCGTCAAGAGATTCAATCCTGTGCTTGGATATTTCGGATATGTGAACCAAACCCTCTATGTTTTCTTCCAATTTTACAAAAATTCCGAACTGCATTATTCCCGAAACAGTTCCCTCTACGCGCATTTTAGGCTTATACTTCTCGCTTATGAGCTCCCATGTGGATTTTTTGAGCTGCTTTATTCCGCATGATACCTTCATGTCATCTTTTTTGATCGCGAGAATCTTAAATTCGACCTCGTCGCCGGAGGCGTAGTTCTTGAGAAGGTCATCCTTGTTGTCATCCCAGCTTATATCGGAAACATGAACGAGGCCTTCAATTCCGTCTGTGAGTTCAACAAAGATTCCGAATTTTACTACTTTTTTGATCTTGCTTTTATGAACCGAGCCTAACGGAAATTTTTCGCCGATTGTTTCCCATGGATTATCGGCAGCCTGCCTGTAGCTGAGTATCAGCTTTCTTTCTTCTTTGTTAACGCCTATGACTTTTACCTTAACGGTCTCACCCTTCTGGAATGTGTTTTTCACAAAGGGCCCGGTCTGTGTCCATGAGAATTCGCTATTGGGCAAAAATCCGTCGATCTCATCGTTTATTTCAATGAATGTACCGGTGTTCACTACAGTCACCACAACGCCTTCAATGATAGAATCAACAGATATGTGTTCATCTATCTTTTCCCAGGGATCCGCGGCAAGCTGTTTAAGGCCGAGTGAAGCCTTTTTGTCGGCCTCGTTTATGGAAAGAATGAGGAAAGGCCTTTTTTCATTGAGTTTGAGTATTTTTCTCTGCTTGAATACATTCTTCCACGACATATCATTTCTGTGAAGAAGAGCGTCAATGCCGTCTATGCGGACGAACGCCCCAAACTCGACAAACTTTATAATCTCTCCGTCAACCGTGTCGCCGGCCTTGCGGGTTGAGATAAAATCATTCCATTTTTCTTTATATGTATCATCGATAAAATCCTTTCGGGAAACAACAACGGAGCGTTTTTTTCTATCGATGCTTTTGACTTTAAAGCTATATTCCTCACCGCTGTGAGACTCGCTTTTTAAATCGGCGCTCAGGGAAAATGGAAGGAAAGCGCGCTGTCCGCCGCAATTTACTTCCTTGCCCTTATTCGTGGCGGAAACAAGCATTCCGGGAATAACAGCTCCGGGCGTTCCATAGTTCTTGAGAAAATTTTGCCAGGTCTCTTCATGCTGCGCCGCCTTGACAGAGAAAGTTTTTCCATGACGCATAACTCTTACGTTCTGCCCTACCTTGGGCACAGAGTCAAATTCTTCAAGAGGAATCTCATAGTCAGATTTTGTACCAATATTGACATATACGGAACTGCTGTCAACAGTCACGACCTCTCCGTCATAAATACCTCCGGGCTTGATTTCACCAAAAGCCGAATCGGCGACAACGCGCTCCATGTCAATAGATTCGTTTAAATCTTCGCTTATATTATACTCCATTCCCTTCACCTTCAAAGAGAAATCATCAAGAAGCCCTATCGATGATTTCTATTATATGAGCCACAACTTCATCCTGAGTCATAGACGATGTATCGCAATACAAGGCATCCTCAGCCTTGGCAAGCGCTCCGTATTTGCGGGACAGATCCTGCTCATCGCGCTGTATAATCTGTTTTTTTATACTGTTTTCGTCAACTTTTTTTCCCATATCGCGGTACTCTTTGATCCTGCGGGAAGTCCTTATATCGACAGAGGCGTCCAAGTATATTTTGATATCGGCGTCCGGAAAAACCACAGTGCCTATATCGCGCCCGTCCATAATCACGGACTCGGACTCGGCCCATTTCCTGAGCAGAGTGTTGACAAAATCGCGCACATCAGGATTATCCGAAACAGTCCCTATATTATTCAGGATTGTTTCATCTCTTATAAGAGATGAAACATCCTGCCCGTTGACAAATGTAAGGCAGGCGCCGGAACCGGTAAAAACCTGTTTAATGTCAAGATCATTGAGTTCATCCTTAAAATCCATGCCGCCCAAATCTTTTTTCTTTTCGAGGCAATGCCATGTTACCGACCTGTAGATTGCTCCCGAATCAATATACTTGAGAGATTTTAAAAGCGCCGTCCTTTTGCAAACCGTGCTTTTACCCGAACCGGCCGGGCCGTCAACCGCAACAGTGATGGTTTTTTTTATATCAACCGGGTACGAGCCCAATATTTTAAAGAAAACAGTCTCCTCGCGCATTTTTTCCAAAGCGGCGCTTACAGGCAGGTCGTCCCTGTGTCCAAGAAAATCTATGAAAAAATTATATTCCCATATTTTTTTTCTGTCGGGCCGAGATTCTATCTTCTTCATGTTGATTCCGTAATCGGCAAATGGTTTAAGAAGGCTCAGCAGCGCAGCCGGCTTGTCCTTGACCGTGCAAACTATTGATGTTTTGTCATTGCCTGTGGGTAGGGCGGCAGGCAATTTGCTTATTACAAAAAAGCGGGTATAATTGTTCTTTAAATCCTCAATGTTTTTGGCTACGGTTTTAAGGCCGTATGTTTCGGCGGCCTTAATCGAAGCAACCGCAGCCGCTTCCGGGTCATCGGCGGCGAAGAGCGCCGCCGATGTAGTTGAAGCAACTATTATGGTTTCCGCGGAAGGAAGATTAATGTTAAGCCAGTCCCTGCACTGCCCCATTGACTGCGGATGCGAATATACTTTTTTTATTGTGCCCATATCGCCGCTTTTTGAGAGAAGATTCAGCGATATGCGCACATCACGCTCTTCCATGATATTGAGCGTTGTTCCTATAAATTCATCAAGAGTAACCGTGACCGAACCTTCCGTGCTGTTTTCAATGGGCACAACCCCGAAATCGGACTCGTCTTTTTCCACCGATGAAAAAACATCATGTATGCTTTTTTGCGGGCGCCTTGACACGGAATTTCCAAAAATAGCGCTCGCGGCTATGCTGGAAAAAGAAGCCTCGGGCCCCAGAAACGCTACGCTTTTCTCCTTACTCATTGTCTATGGAAAATTCCTTTATTTCAGAAAGTTTGGGCAAATCAGAAAGCTTATTGAGCGCGAAGAGCCTTAGAAACTCATCGGTTGTTCCGTACGCGTGCGGGCGGCCCGGGAGATTTTTCCGGCCTACAATTGTTATCAGCCTGTGCTTCATGAGATTGGTAACCATGAGTCTTGAGGATACTCCCCGCAGTTCATCAACCTCGGCAAGGACAATAGGCTGTTTGTACGCGATTATGGAAAGAGTCTCAAGCATTCCCTTTGTCAAGGGCTCGCGCCTCTTCATATCAAGAACACGGTGAAGCTGCTCGGCATAGCGGGCATTTGTCACAAACTGAAATCCGTTGGCGATTTCCACAACGCGGATTCCGCTGTCGCGCTCCTCATAATCATCGACAAGCGAATCGAGAATTATTTTTGCCTGTGTAGAGTCAATTGAAAAATTTTTTACAAAAAACTGGAGGGGGACAGGCTCATTGCTTAAAAAAAGAGCCGCCTCGAAAAGGCCTTTGAGATCGGGCTCTCCGCTTGAGCTGTTTTCATCCTCCTCGGAATAA
Source organism: Spirochaetia bacterium (assembly GCA_031289575.1). GTDB lineage: Bacteria > Spirochaetota > UBA4802 > UBA4802 > UBA5550 > JAITPE01. The sequence goes on from JAITPE010000036.1 coordinate 6,143, forward strand.
ACGCCCTTGTCCTTTTCATCTATTTCGTCTATTTCATCTATTCCGTTCATAGCCCCCCTAAATTTGTTCAGAAGAAAAAGAACGGATAATCAGCAGTTCTCCAAAAATCTGATCCTGTATGACCTTTATCATCTTTATTTTTATCATCTCCAAAACAGCCAAGAGCGAGGCTATCACCTCCGCTCTTGTCGGAATTGAGCAAAATATATCGGTAAAAACAACCGATTCTTTTTCTTTTAAAAACGATATAATATATTCAATTCTGTCACTGACAAGAATTTCATCAAATACTATTTCTTCATGCTCTACGCTTATTCCCGAATCCATAACCTTCGCAAAGGCCTTGAGCAAATCAAAGAGTGAGACCGATGTATAAGCGATCTCTTCTGTGCCCTCAATAATATTGGTACTGGTAAAAACATTTGCCTGCAAATCGTAGGCTTCTTTAAAGGCAAGCGATGAACGCTGAAATTTTTTGTATTCAAGAAGTTTTTGAATAAGCTCGCCCGGCAGAGGCTGGACAAAATACTCATCCTCAATATCGGCAGACGGCAAAATGGCTCTGCTCTTGTAGTAAAGGAGTTCCGAAGCTGTCCATATAAATTCCGAGGCAATATGAACATTCATCTGTTCCATAAGTTTTAGGTAAGCTATGTACTGCTCTGTTATTTCAGATATGGATATTTCTGTTATGTCGATCTTCGACTTTTTGATTAAATCCCACAAAACATCAAGAGGCCCTTCAAACCTCTCAATATGGATCAAATAGGAATCTACCAGCTCCGTTAACGCCATCAGTTCTTCTCCCGAAAAAAGAGAGGATTACAAGACAGGAGCATACTACCGGCGGCAGTATGCTGTTATAATAAAGCCTTCTCGGCTGCTTTCTGGAGTCTGCCTGGAGGGAAAGGTTTCACAACAAAATCTTTAACTCCCATCTTTATAGCTTTTGTCAGAAGATTTTCCTGACCAAGGGCAGTAACCATTATGATTCTGGCGGTAGGATCCATAGCAAGAATCTCACCGGCAGCCTCTATGCCATCCTTCTCTCTCATTGTAATATCCATAGTAATGAGATCAGGTTTAAGCTTTTTAAACAAGTCAACAGCCTGATTTCCGTTTTCGGCTTCTCCTACTATTTCATGACCCGCAGAACCTAATGCATCTTTTACAAGAATCCTCATAAATTTAGCATCATCAACAATTAAAACCTTCGCCATGTTTATTCTCCCTCATAGCTATAATGTTATCCAGAATTATACAAAGTGAACAAATAGTCAACCAGAAATCAAGAAAAAAGTTCTTTTTCTTTTATTTATGGTTAATTACCAAACTATTACGATACTTATGAATACCCCTAATATATTCAACAATTTTTTTTGTTATTTTATCAAGCTGCAAAATCTCATCAATCGCGTCCATCTCTATGGCGACCCGATTCATGCCATAAACCACGGAACTTCCTCTGTCCTGAGCAATTGTGTAACCTCCCGCGTCGTGCAAATGCTTTATTCCGTTTGCTCCGTCTCTGCCCATACCCGTCATTATAACACCGATAGAATCATTTCCGGCCGATTCGGCCACGGAGTGAAAAAGAACATCAATAGAAGGCCTGTGACCCGAAATTCTCTCTGTTTTTTCTGTCCGCAAGACATATCCGTCTGATTCCCTGCGCAGCGCAAGATGAAAATCACCCGGAGCTATATAAGCGCAGCCGGCAGCCGGGACATCTCCGTTTACCGCCTCTCTGACTCTCAGATTCGAGGCCGTATCAAGGCGCTCAGCAAAGGCATGAGTAAAGCCTCCGGGCGGCATATGCTGAACAACCAATACGGCGCCGGGAAAATTTTCCGGAAAATCGCTGAATAGTTTCAAAAGAGCAGGGGGCCCCCCGGTAGAAATCCCTATGGCAATAATCTGCTCGGCCATTCGTCCTTTAGTCTTAGGGGAAAAGGAAACGGAACCGTCAAAAACATCCTCGCTGCGCTTCCATGGAACAAAATCATCGGCCGTAATCTTCAACTGAACCTCAATTTTCGAGGCCGTCTTTATCTTGCCTATTAACTCTTCGCCTATTTCATCCAAAGAAAATCTGCCCGAGGGCTTTGAGACAAA
>JAITPE010000139.1 GCA_031289575.1 Spirochaetia bacterium
TGCTTAATGAAAAAGGTATAGAATTAACAAGTATAAATAACCGTTTTTCCGTCGTCTGGACAGAAATAAAGCAAATAGTGGCAACCGCAAATTCGTTGTATTTTTATCATACGCCGAGGCGGCCGTTATTTTGCCAAAACGTTATCTTGAAAATCAGAGTGAATACAATAAACTTAAAGACTTTTTGGAAGACAAAGGAATGACAGTAACAACACAATGATCCACGAATGGGCTGAAAGCCCGACGAGCATTAGCGTAGGGCAACGCCCTGCGCATCAAAAATATTTGTATATCGTTTTAATTTACCGAATAATTTACAAAAAAATAAGCAGTTTTTTATTGACAAAAATAGCCCTATTTTTAATACTCGCCCTACCTTTCTGTCAAGCCCGTGTAGCTCAGTAGGTAGAGCATTTGCTCGGTAAGCAAAAGGTCACCAGTTCGATTCTGGTCGCGGGCTCATTGTTTGCGGCAACGGGTTCTATGCGCATTTTTTTGTAAAATGCTTGACTGCATAAAGCTAAATTATAGTTTGCACTAGCTTTATATTATAATAGGAAAAACTGCTATGCGTGACATTATTTTATTGGCCTGTCAGGAATGCAAAAGGCGAAATTATTCTGTAACAAAGAATAAAAAGACGCAAACCGGTAAGCTTGAGGTAAAAAAATACTGCAAGTTTTGCGATAAGCACACGGTACATAAGGAAACAAAAGCTTGATAGGGGATAATCTTTGAAAAAAGCATTACAATTTGTCAAAGAGTCAAGAGAAGAATTGCGGAAGGTGAGCTGGCCCGACAGAGAGGAAGTCACCAGCTTTACCGGAGTTGTTATAGTAGCTATTTGTGTAATAGCCGTGTTTCTTTGGCTGATTGATACCGGTTTAATGAAGATCGTACGCTTTGTGATGAATTGATATGGCAAAAGAATGGTATGTAATACATACATTTTCGGGGCACGAGAACAAAGTCAAGATGACTTTGGAAAAAAAGGTTGAATCTCTTTCACTGCAAGACAAAATATTTCAGGTAAAAATTCCAACTGTGGAAGTTCCTGAGATTAAGGACGGCAAAAGGAAAATCACCACCAAAAAGTTTTTTCCCGGATATGTCCTTATAGAAATGGAATTGAACGATGATACCTGGAGCGTTGTTAAGGGCATTCAGGGCGTCACCAATTTCATAGGCGCTTACGGACAAAATAGGCCCAAGCCGCTTTCAAGGGACGAGGTGAATTCGCTTTTTGAACAGGCCGGCGAGCAAAAGACAAAAGAAAAAGTTACTTTTGTCATGAATTTTTCTATCGGCGAGCATGTAAAAATAATAGACGGCCCCTTTAACAACTTCACCGGAGTTGTTGAAGAGGTCTTCCCGGACAAAGACCGTTTGCGCGTTAAGGTTGAGATATTCGGGCGGGGAACGCCTGTTGAACTTGATTTTGCGCAAGTCGGAAAGATATAACGAACTATAACGAACTATAAAGAGGAACAATATGGCGCCAAAGCGTAAAAAAGAGGTAGTTGTTCAAATTAAACTTCAGATTACGGGCGGAAAAGCCACCCCGGGGCCGCCTATCGGCCCAGCCCTTGGACAGCACGGGCTCAATATTATGGAGTTTTGCAAGGCGTTTAATGACAGGACGCAAGACCGTGCCGGAACAATTCTGCCGGTAGTTATCTCGGTCTATTCGGACAGATCATATACATTTATTATAAAAACGCCTCCGGCAGCGGTTCTTATTAAGCAGGCTTTGGACATAACGTCAGGTTCCAAACTGCCGCAGAAGGATAAGGTGGGTAAGATTACAAGAGCTCAGCTTGAGGAAATTGCCAAAACGAAGATGCCCGATTTAAACGCTAATGATCTTGACGGCGCTGTTAAAATTATAGCCGGCACGGCCCATTCTATGGGAGTGGATGTCGCAATATAAGAGGTTATCCATGGTACACGGAAAGAAAATAAGAAACGCGAAAGCTAAGGTTGACAAAACCGTACTCTATGCTGTAAATGACGCTATTCAGGCGATGAGAGACTTGAAGTTCGCGTCTTTTGATGAATCAATAGATCTCTCGATCAAACTTGTTTATAAGAGTTTCCAGAATATTCGCGGCTCCGCGGTTCTTCCTGCCGGTACAGGCAAGGAGAAAAAGGTGCTGGTTATTTGCAAGGGCGATAAACAGCAGGAAGCCAAAGACGCCGGCGCCGATTATGTCGGCGGCGATGAAATAATAGAAAAGATTCAGGGCGGATGGATTGATTTTCAGGCTGTTGTGGCGACTCCAGATATGATGAAACAAGTCGGAAAATTAGGCGCTGTTCTGGGACGCAAGGGCCTTATGCCCAAGCCGAAATCCGGAACCGTGACCGATGATGTTAAGGGCATAATCAAGGAACTTAAGGGCGGCCGTGTTGAGTACCGCGCCGATAAAACGGGCGTCATTCATATGAATATAGGCAAGCTTTCCTTTGACGATTCCTCTATCTCGGACAACTTTAAGGCCTTTTACAATCAGATTGTAAAAGACAAGCCGTCCGACGCGAAGGGAAACTATATTAAGTCGGTGTATGTGAGTTCTACAATGGGCCCCGGTATAAAAATCAACCATAAGGGGGTTGAACGCTAATGGTTAAGCAATATAAGGTTGACGAAGTAGAAATTTTAGTATCTCAGCTGAAAAACAAGAAGAACTTTATTCTTACAAATTATTCCGGAATAAAAGTCAGCGAGCTCAGCGCTTTGCGCAAAAATCTGCGCGCCAAGAACGCTGATTACAAGGTTGTAAAGAACAATCTGTTTAAAAGAGCGCTTGAAAAAACCGGCTACATGAACCTTGACCAGTATCTCAAGGGGCCTATCGGCGTAGCCTTTTTGAACGATCAAGTTGCCGAGACCGCCAAGGTGCTCAAGGAATTTGGCGAGGGGCAGGAAAAGTTTTCGTTTTCGGCCGGAATTTTAGATTCGGTATTGTATAATCAGGAGCAGGTTAAGAAAATAGCCGATCTTCCTTCAAAAGAAGTTCTGCTGTCACAAATTATGTCTATGATGAACGCTCCCGCTTCCGGTATCGCTATGGGAATGAACCAGATAATGGCATCTCTGGCGCGCGGAATCATGGCTGTTGCAGAAAAGCATGCGTAAGCATCTTTTTATATAAGTAAAAATAAGGGTATATAGTTTTCCTTCTGCTGAGAATAAAAGAGCTTTGTGCGAGGCTTATGGTTCCAAAGGATGAATGACTTTTCCCTTTATAGGTTTTTACGGCAAAGACCGTATTAACTTGAAGAAATTCACTAAGTATAAAGGAGTAAAAAAAATGGCTAAACTTACAAAAGAAGAATTTATTGAATTGGTCGGCAGCCTCACTCTTGTTGAGGCCGCGGAGTATGTAAAGGCGATGGAAGAGGCGTTCGGTATTTCCGCCGCGGCTCCGGTTGCCGCAGCTGCAGCTCCGGCGGCAGCTGCCGCTGAGGAAGAAGAACAGACCGAGTTCGATGTTATTCTTACCGGATTCGGAGACGCGAAGGTTGCTATCATCAAAGAAGTACGCGCGATAACAGGGCTCGGCCTTAAAGAAGCGAAAGACCTTGTTGAAGCCGGAAATAAGGCAGTTAAAGAAAAGGTTTCCAAAGAGGAAGCCGCTAACATCAAAAAACAGCTTGAAGATGCGGGAGCAACTGTTGAGGTTAAATAGTTTCGGAGTAACAAATATTCCGTTTGTTTGTCTTGTTAACAATAAATCAATAGTTTCGGCTGAAAGCCGGGACTATTGATTTTTGCGTTTTTAATGCCGAAATCCTGTAAAAAATCACATTAAGGTCAGTAATCAATGCAAGTGCAAGAAGGAAGAAAAGTAGTTAATTACGGCAAGATTAATTCAAACACATACCTGCCAAATCTTATAGAAATTCAAATTAAGTCTTATGAATGGTTTTTGCAGTCCAATTCTTCCAAAAAGAAGAATCAGGGTTTGCAGGCGGTTTTTGAAGAGATCTTCCCAATAGAAAGCCCTCATGAGGACGTGGTTCTGGAATTTATAGACTACGAAATAGGGGCGCAGAAGTACTCCGAAAATGAATGTAAAGACCGTGATTCAACTTTTGCGGCTCCGCTTAAGGCAACCATCCGTCTTATAAGAAAAGACACTATGGAAGTCCGTGAGCAAATTGTCTACATGGGAGACATTCCTTTGATGACCAAGCGCGGAACCTTTATTATAAACGGAGCGGAACGCGTGGTTGTTAATCAGCTCCACAGGTCTCCGGGAATATTTTTCTTCTTTGATGATGAGGAAAGGCTGTATAACGCCAGAGTAATACCCGACAGGGGCTCGTGGCTCGAATTTGAAATGGATGCCAAGGGGCACATTGTAGCCAGAATAGACCGCAAGAAAAAATTTCCGGTTACGCTGCTTGTGAAAGCCATGGGATTCGAAACCGCCGAGGAAATAACAAAGCTTTTTTATGACACAAAAACTATATCTCTCAGTTCCGACGCCGATTATGAAAGCCTGAACGGCAGAAGGCTTGCGTCTGATGTTATAAGCAAAGAAACCGGCGAGGTAGTATTGGATGTCGGCGACAGGATCAGCATAGACAGCATCGCTCTTCTCAAGGAAGAAAAAATAGATGAAGTTGTAGTAATTGAATTTCCAAATAATAAGGATGACGCTTTCCTTGCCAATACGCTTGCCTTTGATAATGATTTTATTAGAAAAAATGTAAAGGCCGATCCGGAACACGAATTTTCCAATTCCGAACTTGCCCTTTTAGCCTTGCATAATATTTTAAGGCCCGGCGAGCCCACAACGCTTGAGAACGCAAAACTTGAGCTTGACCGGCTGTTCTTTAATCCCAAGACATACGCCTTGGGCCCGGTAGGCCGCTACAAGATCAATAACAAGTTCGGCTTCGATACCAAGATTGGGACCCTTACCAAGGATGATATTATATCGGCCATAAAATACATATTTTATCTCATCGCCGAGGCCGACGGCTATACCGTCGAGGCTGAAATTGAGGACGGCAAAAAGGTAACCCGCAGGGTGCTTACAATAGTGGATGATATCGATCATCTCGGCAACCGCCGTGTCCGCTCTGTCGGAGAGCTTATCATGAACCAAATCAAGGTAGGCTTTCAGAGAATGGAGCGTGTAATTAAGGAGCGCATGACCATTCAGGATCTTGATGTCATTACTCCGCAGGCACTCATCAGTATAAAGCCTATTTCCGCTGTTATAAATGAGTTTTTCGGCTCAAGCCAATTGTCGCAGTTCATGGACCAGACGAATCCATTGGCCGAGCTTACACATAAAAGACGCCTTAACGCGCTCGGCCCCGGCGGCCTGTCCCGTGAACGAGCGGGCTTTGAGGTGCGCGACGTTCACCCGTCTCATTACGGCCGCATGTGCCCGATTGAGACTCCTGAGGGGCCGAATATCGGGCTCATAGTGTCACTCAGCACCTTTGCGCGGATTAATGATTACGGATTTTTGGAAACCCCGTACAGGGTTGTGGAGGATGGAATAGTCACCGACCGCGTTGAATACCTCACAGCCGATATTGAGGACAAATACTCAATAGCGCAGGCGAACGCCGGAATCAATGAGGACGGAAGCTTTCAGGGCAACCTTATTTCGTGCCGCAACAGGGGAAACTTTCCGTACAAGAAACCCAAGGAAATCCAGTACATGGATGTTTCGCCGAACCAGGTCTTTTCGGTTTCGACCGGACTGATTCCATTCCTTGAACACGACGACGCAAACCGCGCGCTCATGGGTTCAAACATGCAGCGCCAGGCCGTACCTCTGATGGTAGAGGAGGCGCCCTTGGTCGGAACCGGAATGGAGCCCTATGCCGCTTATGATTCCGGCGTACTGCTGCACGCCGACCGCAACGGGGAGGTTATATATGTTGACGCCGACCGCGTGAAGGTAAAGACATCATCGGGCGATGTTGATGAGTACGAATTGCAAAAATTCAAGCGCACCAATCAGGGTACATGCTTTAATCAAAGGCCTGCTGTATTTCATGGACAAAAGATAAAAACCGGAGATGTTATTGCCAACGGTCCGGCTACCGATAACGGGCGCCTTGCGCTTGGCAAAAACATCATCGTCGCGTTTATGCCGTGGATGGGCTATAACTTTGAGGACGCTATACTCCTCTCGGAAAGGCTTGTGGAGGATGATGTATTTACATCAATCCACATTGAACAGTTCGAGATTGAGGCAAGAGAAACTAAATTAGGAACAGAATCAATCACACGCGATATACCCAATTTGAGCGAGAAGGCTTTCAGAGACTTGGATGCCGACGGAGTTGTACGCATAGGGGCCTATGTTGAGCCTGATGATATTCTCGTCGGCAAGGTTACTCCCAAGGGCGAACAGGATCTTACTCCTGAGTATAAGCTGCTCCACTCAATCTTCGGCGAGAAGGTCAGGGAAGTCCGCGACACATCGCTGCGGGTGCCTAATGGAGTTGAGGGAATTGTAATTGATGTTAAGCGTTTCTCAAGGGAAAACGGGGACGAGCTCGCTCCCGGAGTTGAGGAGCTTGTAAAGGTATATATTGCCGATAAGAGAAAGATATCGGTTGGAGATAAGATGGCCGGACGCCACGGCAACAAGGGCGTTATATCAAGAATTGTGCCGGAGTACGATATGCCCTACCTGCCGGACGGCACGCCGGTTGATATAGTCTTGAATCCGCTCGGCATCCCGTCCCGAATGAACATAGGCCAGCTCCTTGAAACAGAATTGGGATGGGCGGCCCGGGAGCTTGGACTTATGGTTGAGACTCCTATTTTTGACGGAGCCAGCGAGGAGGATATTCGAAGCCTGCTCAATAAAGCCGGCCTTCCGGAGGATTCCAAAACGGTTCTGCGCGACGGCCGCACAGGCGAGTCTTTTGAGGACAGGGTAATGGTTGGATGCGTCTACATGCTGAAGCTTGCCCACATGGTAGACGATAAAATTCACGCGCGTTCAACAGGCCCGTACTCTTTGGTTACACAGCAGCCTTTAGGCGGAAAGGCTCAGTTCGGCGGGCAAAGGCTTGGGGAGATGGAGGTTTGGGCTCTCGAGGCCTATGGAGCGGCCTATACGCTTCAGGAACTTCTTACGGTAAAATCGGACGACATGCTCGGAAGGGCAAGAATATACGAGGCTATAGTCAAGGGAATCAACACGACATCGCCGGGCATTCCCGAATCGTTCAATGTTCTTATTCAGGAACTGCGCGGGCTTGCGTTGGATGTGCGTATTTTTGACGAAGCCGGAGATGAAATCGGCCTCTCTGAGTGGAGCGAAGGCTTTACAAAATCTAAAGAAAAAATAAAGATAGATACGCTTCATAATAAATAAGCCGCGGAAGAAATTCCGCGGCAGGAAATTTGCAAAAACATTAATCACAGGTTGGGAAAACATGAGGGACTTTAACGATTTCAGCTCTATGCAGATTAAATTAGCTTCTCCGGATCTTATCAGGGACTGGTCGTATGGAGAGGTCAAAAAGCCTGAAACTATTAACTATAGAACTCTTAAACCGGAGCGGGACGGCCTGTTCTGCGAGCGCATATTTGGAACCACAAAAGAGTGGGAATGCTATTGCGGAAAGTTTAAATCAATCAGATACAAGGGAGTGGTCTGCGACCGCTGCGGAGTTGAGGTGACCCACTACAAGGTAAGGCGCGAAAGGGGGGGGCACATTGAACTTTCCACGCCTGTAGCCCATATATGGTATTACAGGTCGGTTCCTTCGCGCATGGGACTTTTGCTCAACATCACAGTTACATCTCTCAAGGCTGTTCTCTACTACGAGAAGTTCATAGTAATTGATCCAGGTGAGGCCGAGAGGGATGATATTAAAAGATCCGATGTGCTTGATGAGGAAACCTACAACAATTTGTACGACAAATACGGGGAAACCTTCAACGCCGCCATGGGAGCGGACGCCATTAAAGAGCTTCTCATGAGCATTGATTTGGATGAAGAATCCCGTCTCATAAGGCAGGAGATACACAATAAATCCGCCAAAGAAGTAAAGATAGACAAGAAACTTATAAAGCGCCTTGAAATAATAGAATCATTCAAGGAGTCCGGAAACAGGCCTGAGTGGATGATCTTGGATGTTATTCCGGTTATTCCGCCGGAACTGCGCCCTATGGTTCAGCTTGACGGCGGCCGTTTCGCGACCTCCGACCTAAACGATTTATACAGGCGCGTCATAAACAGAAACAACCGGTTGAGAAGACTTTTGGCGCTGCGCGCCCCGGAAATAATTGTAAGAAACGAAAAGCGCATGCTTCAGGAGGCTGTTGACGCGTTGTTCGACAACAGCCGCCGTAAGCGCGCGGTAAAGGGCAAGGGCAACAGGCCGCTCAAGTCATTGAGCGATATGCTCAAGGGAAAGCAGGGGCGCTTTAGGCAAAACCTTTTGGGCAAGCGCGTTGATTATTCGGGGCGCTCTGTAATTGTGGTAGGTCCGGATCTGCGCCTTTTCCAGTGCGGGCTGCCAAAAAAAATGGCAATCGAACTTTTCAAGCCCTTTATCATGAAGCGCCTTGTGGATAAAGATTATGTGCAGAACATAAAATCGGCCAAAAAAATGGTTGAGAGCGAAAAGAACGAGGTTTGGGAGGTACTCGAGGAGGTAATTGCCGAGCATCCGGTTCTATTGAACCGCGCTCCGACACTGCACCGCCTTGGCATCCAGGCCTTTGAGCCTATACTTGTTGAGGGCAAGGCCATAAAGCTTCATCCGCTTGTCTGCCATGCCTACAACGCGGACTTTGACGGCGACCAAATGGCTGTTCATGTTCCGCTTTCTCCAAGGGCGCAGTTTGAGTGCTGGACTCTTATGCTTTCGACGCATAATCTTTTGTCGCCGGCAAACGGCCATCCCGTTGTCACGCCGAGCCAGGATATTGTTCTTGGAATATTTTACCTTACTTCATTGATTGAGGGAAGCCCGGGCGAGGGCCGGTATTTCGACAACAAGGATGACGCCATCCGCTCTATTGACTACGGCTATGTAAAGCTGAGAACAAAGATAAAATTTTTGATGAACGAGAAGTTCATTGAAACAACTCCGGGGCGCCTTATTTTCAACGAGCTGCTGCCCGAGGGTTACCCCTTTACAAACGAGCCTGTGGGCGACAAGGGACTTTCGACGATTATAGCCAATGTACTTTATAAATACGGCCCAAATGTTACGGTCAACATGCTGGATAGCATAAAAGAAAAGGGTTACTACTACGCCACTCTTTTTGGGCCTACAATTTCTGTTTCGGACATTATAGTTCCGGAGGCAAAGAAAGAGATTGTTGCCGAAGAGGATAAAAAGGTTGAGGTAATTGAAAATGAGTACCGCAACGGTTTTATAACCGATGAAGAGCGCTACAACAGGGTTGTCAATGTTTGGACAAACGCCAATGAGATAATTGCCGACAAGATGTTCGAAAATCTGGCGCTTTCCCAAAACGGGCTCAATCCAATATACGCAATGGCCCAGTCCGGAGCCAGAGGAAGCAAGCAGCAGATAAGACAGCTTGCGGGCATGCGTGGCCTTATGGCAAAGCCTACAGGCGAAATCATTGAGGTTCCTATCCGCGCCAACTTTAAAGAAGGACTCACTGTTCTCGAATACTTTATTTCAACCAACGGAGCCCGCAAGGGACTTGCCGATACGGCCCTTAAAACCGCCGATGCCGGATACTTAACAAGGCGCCTTGTTGATATAGCGCAGGATGTTGTAATCACAATGGACGACTGCGGAACCACAGTCGGCATAGATCTAAGGGCAATCAAGGAAGGCGATGATGTAATAGAATCGCTCGGCAGCCGCGCCTTGGGCAGAACATTGCTGTACGATCTGCTTCACCCGGTTACCGGAGAAATGCTATGCAAGGCCGATGACATAATAGAGGAAACGGTTGCCGAAGTAATCGACCGCCTGAATATAGACTCAATCGAAATACGCTCGGTGCTTACATGCGAAGCGCGCCACGGAGTATGCGCAAAGTGCTACGGACGAAATCTTGCGACATCGCGTCCTGTTGAAATCGGAGAGGCCGTAGGCATTATCGCGGCCCAGTCAATCGGACAGCCCGGAACGCAGCTTACAATGAGAACATTCCATATCGGCGGTATAGCCAATAGGTCTGTTGAAGAGAGCGACATCAAGTTTAACTATCCGACTTATGTTAAGGATCTCACCTTCAAGGTAATCAAAACGGATGATGAGGATGAAGAAGGCAAAAAAATAATCTCTGTGCGCCGCGGCTACCTTGTGGTTCAGAGAGTCATCTTTAAGCATAACCTCAAGTCCGACGCCGATTTTATTGTTGAGGACGGAGGCAAGGTCTACGCCGGAATGCCCATAGCAAAAACTCCTGACGGCAATATTGTGGTTAATCAAGCCGGAATACTGAAAACCGGCAAGAAGGCCTTCTACATACTTGGCGAGCCCAACTCAATCCAAATCAATGTGGGAACCGAAATAAAAACAAAGGAAGGCCGGTTCCACGATGCCGGCGAGGTAATCGCCTCTTCCGACCCGTGGTTTGAACCTATTCTCACCGAGATTACCGGAACTGTTGAATTCGCCGATATTGAACTCAACAAGAGCCTGAGAGAGGAAATGGACCCTCAGTCGAGCGTTACCAAACGAATCATTGTTGAGTACAAGACCGAGAAGCTGCAGCCGAGGATCAATATCGGCGGACAGTCCGGGGAGTCACTGACATACCTTTTGCCAAAGGGCGCGCACATCATGATCGATGACCATGTGAATGTCAGCGCGGGTACTGTTCTCGCAAAGATTCCGCGCGGCGCGGCCAAGACAAAGGATATCACCGGAGGTCTGCCGCGCGTTGCCGAACTCTTCGAGGCCAGAACGCCTAAAGACTCGGCTACACTCACGGCCATTGACGGTATTGTAACTATCGGGGATACCGTAAAGAATAAGCGCAAGATCATAGTAAAGGGTTCGGACGGCATTGAGAAAGAGTACTCGATTCCTGTTTCCAAATTTCTGCGGGTTCAGGACAGCGATTTTATTGTAAAGGGCGAGAAGATTGATGACGGCCCTGTTGACCCGCACGAGATTCTTCGTATTAAGGGACCGAGGGAACTCCAAAAGTTTCTTGTAAACGAAATACAGGAGGTGTACCGCCTGCAGGGTGTTGCCATAAACGATAAGCATATTGAAATCATAGTACGGCAGATGCTGCGAAAGGTTCAGGTCTCGGAACAGGGCGACGCTACTCTTGTTATAGAACAGATTGTCGACAAGTTTGATTTTATAAAAGAAAACGAGCGCGTTATTCTGGAGGGGGGCAAGCCGGCAACCGCCACTCCGGTTCTCATGGGAATTACAAAGGCGGCTCTTAACACCGAGTCATTTATCTCGGCGGCCTCTTTCCAGGAGACAACACGCGTTCTCACCGACGCGGCCATTAAGGGCAAGATTGACCAGCTGCGCGGGCTCAAGGAGAATGTCATTATAGGGCATCTCATTCCGGCTGGAACCGGAGTGCGTGAGTACAACTGCGTTGATATTTTTCAGGAGACGCCCGGCGATCTTGACTCAAGGCCGGAGGTAAAGGCTTCGGATGAAGAGCTTGAGGCCGCCTCTGTCGCCGCTGTTGCTGCCGCCGAAAAGGAATAGCTGTTTGGATTAATTTGTTGACAAAAAATATGTCAAAATCAGCATATCCGAGCATGAAAATAGAATGTGAGAATAACATATGAGAATAAAATATAAGGATACAAAGAATGCCTACAATTAATCAATTGATTCGCAAGGGACGGAGCATTAAGAACAAGAAATCAAAGTCTCCGGCTCTTCAGCAGTGCCCCCAGAGGCGCGGAGTATGTACCCGTGTAATGACTTTTACCCCCAAAAAGCCTAACTCCGCGCTGCGTAAGGTCGCGAGGGTAAGGCTTACCAACGGCATTGAGGTCACGGCTTATATTCCTGGTGTCGGCCATAATCTGCAGGAGCACTCGGCCGTAATGATACGGGGCGGAAGGGTAAAGGATCTGCCGGGTGTAAGGTATCACATAATCCGCGGTACTCTTGACACTCTTGGGGTTGAAGACCGCAAGAAGAGCCGCTCCAAGTACGGCGCGAAAAGGCCCAAGGCATAAAATTTGATATGCGGAAAAGGAAATAAAGAGGAAAAGGAATGCGTAGAAGGAGACCAGCAAAAAGGGAGTTTCTGCCCGACCCTAAATACGGCAGCAAATTAGTATCAAAATTTGTAAATTGCATGATGCTTGAGGGCAAGAAGGGAGTATCCGAAACTATTTTTTATAGAGCTATGGCTATTATGCAAAATAAAACCAGCAAGGATCCCATAGAGGTTTTTGTTCAGGCTCTGGAGAATGTCAAGCCGCTTGTTGAGGTTAAATCAAGAAGAGTCGGCGGAGCTACATATCAGGTTCCTGTTGAAATACGTCCAGAGAGGAGACAGGCGCTTGGAATACGCTGGATTATCAATTATTCGAGGGGACGCTCGGAAAAGACCATGTTTGAGAAATTGGCCGCGGAGCTGATGGATGCCTATAACAACACAGGAACATCCATCAAAAAGAAAGAGGATACCCATAAGATGGCCGATGCCAATAAGGCTTTTGCCCATTACAAATGGTAGCGCCTTCGTATCTGATGATGCCGTGAGGCATTGTTGAAATATAAAAAAATTGCGGTTTTATAACCGCAATTTTTTATACTCTCCATTATCTTAAACCGGAGATTTGATATGGCAAGAGAACTGCCGATAGCCAGAACGCGTAATATCGGGATAATGGCCCACATAGATGCAGGCAAAACAACCCTTACCGAAAGAATACTTTTTTACACCGGCAAAACCCACAAAATGGGCGAGGTCCACGACGGCAATGCCGAAATGGACTGGATGGTTCAGGAGAAGGAACGCGGAATAACCATAACGGCCGCGGCCACCACCTGCAGTTGGAAGAGTACAAGAATAAACATTATTGATACCCCTGGGCATGTCGATTTTACAATGGAGGTAGAGAGAAGCCTTAGGGTGCTTGATTCGGCAATAGCTGTTTTTGACGGGGTTGCCGGGGTTGAGCCGCAGAGCGAAACAGTATGGCGGCAGGCCGACCATTACCATATTCCTCGTATATGTTTTGTAAACAAGATGGATAGGGTAGGCGCCGATTTTGAACGCTGCGTCTCAATGATAAAAACCAAGCTCTATGCCATGCCCTTGCCTCTTCAGCTGCCTATAGGCGCTGAGGATACATTTGAGGGCGCGGTTGACCTTATACGCATGAAGGCCTTGTACTGGAACGACCCTGAGGGCAAAACCTTTGAGGAGCGCGATATCCCCGAGCCGCTCAAGGCAAAGGCCGCGTCCGCCAGAGAAAAAATGATAGAGATTTTGAGCGACAACGATGACGCTCTCATGGAGAAATACTTCGCCGGCGCCCCGCCGGAAGAGGATGAGATCAAAAACGCTGTGAGGAACCAGACTATTGCCGCAAAGGTTTTTCCGGTACTCTGCGGCGCGGCTTTGCGCAACAAGGGCGTGCAGGCTGTTTTGGACGCCATTGTCGAATACCTTCCGTCTCCAAAGGACATCAAACCTGTTGAGGGAACCGGTATAAATCACGACTCCGCTATTACCAGAGAGGTATCCGACAAGGAGCCGTTTTGCGCTCTTGTATTCAAGATCATGTCTGATTCTCATGTTGGAAAGCTCACCTATATCAGGGTGTATTCCGGCCGCTTCAAGGCCGGCGAATCTGCGTTTAATGTGTCGATGGGCAAGAAGGAGCGCATAAACCGCTTTCTTAGAATGCACGCGAATGAGAGGGAGGATATTGATGAGATATATACAGGCGACATTGCCGCCGTTGTGGGACTCAAGAATGCCAGAACCGGCGACACCCTCTGTGACGAGGAACATCCGATTATTCTGGAGAAGATGGAATTTCCGGAACCTGTCATATCGGTTGCCATTGAGCCTAAAACAAAGGCAGACTATGAAAAACTGACATCCGCGCTAAAACGCCTTGAGGACGAAGACCCGACCTTCAAGGCTTTAGTCAATGAGGACTCTGGGCAGCTTCTCATCTACGGCATGGGAGAACTGCACCTTGACATTATAACAGACCGTCTCACGCGCGAGTTTAACATACAGGCCAATATTGGCAAGCCCACCGTAACCTATAAGGAAACCATAACGGCTAAGGCCAAGTCCGAGCAGGTATATGAAAGGACTGTGGCCGGCAAGGAGCAGTATGGCGACGCAGCTATAGAGATAGAACCGGCCGAAAAGGGAAGCGGCCTTGTTTTTGAAAGCAGGGTAAGGGACGGGCTGCTTCCGGATGATATACTCAAAGCGCTTGAGGCCGGGCTGCGCGACGCCATGGAGGCGGGGGTAATAGCCGGCTACAAGATGGATGATATAAAGGCGCGGCTCGTTGGCGCTAAATTTGATGAGAACCGTTCCGTTGATACAGCCTACAGGATTGCGGCAGCTCTTGCCTTCCGAGAGGCCGCGAGGAACGCGTCGCCATGCCTAATGGAGCCTATCATGAAACTGGGGATTGTATCTCCTGATGAATATACCGGAGATGTCATAAATGATCTCAACAGCAGAAGGGGACGCATTGAGAACATAGGCATGCTGGGACAACTCAAGGTTATCGACGCCCTTGTTCCCCTTTCAGAAGTATTTGGCTATGCAACAAATCTGCGTTCCGTTACACAGGGAAGGGCGTCCCATACGCTGCAGTTTTCCCATTACGAAAATGTTCCGCCGGCCATTACCGAGCATCTTGTGGCAAGAATCCGCGGGCTTATTTGACATATTGTTGTGCCCCCCATGAATTAATTTGCTACCTAAAATATCATCCGCAAATATATAAAAAATGTTTGCCAATAGAATCACTCATATATTACAATGTAATATAAATATATAATGTTTTACCGCGGCTTTCGCGGGAACTATTAGGGGGCAAGATGGATATAATTGTATGCGTTAAACGCGTACCCGATACCAACGAAGCTGATATCCAGATTTCCG
>JAITPE010000192.1 GCA_031289575.1 Spirochaetia bacterium
TGGGCCTCATTGTTGAGCCTCCCGACAGGATGCCGCCAACTATTTCTTTGCCTGCGTTTTTGGGGGCCTCCCCTTTGTTACCGTTTTTTTCGCCGAGCCTGCTTTTTTTGATACGGCCTTTTTTGAGGCTGATTTTTTTGCCGCCGCATTCAAGGTTTTCTTTGATGCTGATTTTTTTGCAGCTGCCTTCACGGCCTTCTTCGAGGCTGATTTTTTAGCAGCCGCATTCACGGCCTTTTCCGAAGTAGGTGTACCTGAATGTTTTTTTATCCATGCCGTGATAAGGGCGAAAACTTTTTGCCTTTCATCCGGAATCTCGTTCATTGTTTTATGATACAATCCGTCAAAAATCCTTATCTCCTTATCGTGCGAAGAGACGCGCTCAAATATGGTCTGGCTGCCCTTGTAATCGATTATGGGGTCGGCGTTTCCATGAAATATCAGCATGGGGGAACTCAACTCGAAGGCACGGCTCATGCAGTCTGCGCTTGTTTTCATGAACTCGGTATAAAGGCGCGCCGATATTTTGTCATGAAGCAGCGGATCGTTCTTGCATGATTCGATATACTCAAGGTCATGCGTAAGTCCGGCGAAGCCGTCCCCTGTTCCAAGTGAAAAATCCGGCTTGAGCAAAGACATCAGCCTTCCCAATGCCCTTTTCCAGCTCTCCGCTTTTCCTATAAAAACAAAGGCGGGTGATGAAAGAAGAATGCCGGCTATGTCGCGGCTGTGTTCAAGCGCGTACCTAAAGGTGATAAGCCCTCCCAGGCTGTGCCCCAGCATGAAAAGCGGAACTCCGCTGTTGTTTGATTTTACCATGTCTACAAATATTTGCTGGTCGTCCACATAATCGGAAAATGACGAAACGCAGCCCCTTTTGCCGGCCGATCTTCCAAAGCCGCGGTTATCAAACGCGTAAATAGAAACCCCGCTGCCGGCGAGGGCCTCAATCAGATTCTCATAGCGGCCGGAATGCTCCCCAAGTCCATGAACCGCAAGCAGAACCGCTTGGGGCGAGGGAACCGTCCATTCCTGAAAAAATAGTTCGACATCTCCCTTGCCCTTGAATGTACCTGTTTTGTGTTTGTAAGAACTCATCCATCCTCCATAAAAATCCAATAATTTTTCGCGGCCATGTATATATATTTTTTCCTGTATTTTTAGTCAAGTTTTTCAGCAAATAAAATCAGGGCGTCAGGCCGAACACTATAGGAATCTGCTTTCCGTAGTACCTTATCGGGTACCATGAGACATTCCGCGCCTTTTTGCCTTTTTTTTCATCCGCGGGATGAAAATGGTGCAGAGCCAGATTGTAGTATTCCGCGGTGTCGCTCAACCCGAGTTTCATGAATCCGTCGGCTATGTCCTTTATAAGTTTCCGCCCCTCCGGGCCGGTCGCCTCCATGGAATTTGCGGAAAGAAGCATTTTTAGCCCCTCGGAAACATTTCCCCAGTTCAACTGTTTGCGTCCGTTGTATATTAAGTTCGCGTAATCTCCTCTTTCGACATCCGATATGAACGACGAGCATAACACCATGCTGCTGTTGTTGCTGCTGTTTCTAAAATAAAAACGGAACCTGTGTCCGCCCGGATACAGAACGCGGCCGTAATTGATCCTAAATATATTTCTTCTCCATTTTGTCACGGTAAGCGGAACATCGTCAAGCGTTATAACTATTGAGTCTTCTTTTATATCGGTGTTTTTTTGTCCGGGATCGGCCTTGAGAAATACGAAGGGGGTTCTGTTTCTTATGACGCCCTTCCATATTGGACACGCAAAATAAATCTGTCCGGTGGGGATGCCTCCCTTGAGGTAAGCGGCGATGGCGTTGAAGTATGCCATCGCCTCTTTCTCGTTGTATTTGGGATCTGTCATCAAGAGGGCCTGTTCCGGGTCAGAGAAAAATCCGCCCTCGCCTATTACGCCGGGGCAGACCGGCGCGGTATTCCGGAGAATCCGCGTTCCGGTCTCCTGGAAAACAGAATGGTCGGATACAACAAGGGCGGGCGCTTCGATTACCTTGGCTAATTCATCCTTGAGATATACGGCAAGATCGTAGCTTGCCGGGAACGTCTCAAGGCTTCCGCGCACGAGGACGCAGGTATAATTCACGCCGTCGGCGGCGTGAATTGTTCCGTTGTGATGAACGCTTACAAGAATATCGGGCTGAGTCTCCTCAACCATTCGGCAGCGTTCATCAAGCGATATGTCAACATCGGCGCGCCTGCTCATTATGGCGTCCGCGCCGGCTTGTTTAAGCATGCCTTCCAGAAAAAGGGCAACCTGAAGGTTTACGGATTCTTCTGTAACGCCGTGCGGCCCGTTGCGGAACTTATCGGTCGCCGCTGTTCCTCCGTGCCCGGCATCCACAAAGATTTTTTTCGCTTTGAGCCAGGGGTAATCGTTTGGGTTTATGGAGATCGTGGATGGGGCACTGGGCTGCTCGTTCTTTCCGCAGCAGAGCGTCAACATCAGTATAAAAATAATTTTATATAACCTTAATGGGGCCATCGGCCTTGCCCTCCACGAACTGGCGCACAATGGGATCGCTGCTCCGCATAAGAGCGTCGGGGTCTCCGGTGAAGATTACCCTGCCCTCGTAGATCATTATGACGCGGTCGGCAATACGGCAGGCTGATTTTATGTCGTGTGTTACAACAACAGATGTTATTTTATATACGGAGCGCATTTTCATGATGAGGCGGTCAACAGCGCCGCCGGTTATTGGGTCAACTCCGGTTGTCGGCTCGTCGTAAAGCATGATCTCGGGTTGAAGGGCTATTGCCCTGGCAAGGCCCACACGCTTTTGCATTCCGCCGGAGAGCTCCGACGGAATTTTTTTTTCTATGCCCCGGAGACCCACCAATTCAAGGAGTTCCGGAACCGCGCGCGCGATCTCATCCTCACTTGCGGCCTTCCGCCGCAGGCCGAAGGCCACATTGTCATAGATGTTCATGGAATCAAACAGCGCGGCGCCCTGAAAGAGAATGCCGTATTTTGATTCAATGGCCGCACGCTGGGGCGCGGACGCCCCTGTGTAGGACATCCCGTCAACAAATATCTCTCCGCGCTCGGGAGCGAGTATGCCGACTAATAGTTTTAATGTTACGGATTTACCGGTACCGCTTTTGCCGATAACGCACAGTATCTCCCCTTCGTTGACGCTAAAATCAAGGCCGGAGAGTATTACCTTTGAACCAAAGGATTTATGAATGCCGCTCAGTACTATTTTCTCTTTCATGGGGAACGCCGATCGTGAATCCATGTTTCGCCGCACCGCAAGTACTTTGCAAGCAAAAAATAGTGAGCAAAAAATTTATTGCCGATTCTTCACAAAGGCATAACCACGGAGTCACACGGAGGCTTCGCAATTGTCTGAATCAGGATTTGCAGGATTAGAGGATTTACAGGATTTACAGGCAACCGAGCGAGGGGAGGCCGGCCGCCGCAGTCACAGCTATCGGTTGTTAAAGCAATTTCCCAACCTCAATACGTTCTTTAGCTTCTATGAGAAGGGTGTGTATTTTTTCTTCCAGTTCTTTTTTGGGCGGTAAATCTGTCCTTTCATTTATCGACATGTTTGCATAAAATAATTTTGCATCCTGATTTTCTAACGGGAGAAGTATCAGAAAATGAGACCAGCTTAATTGTCGTGCCAGTGGCACGACAATATGTCTATCAGGGAATTGTTCGGCAAACTGTAACATCCTTTTCAGATTTTTTCCTCAAAATTCCTGCCATATTTAGCTGATAATTTTTTAGATAATTCCGGTACTATTTTTTGCCCATATTCCGCCCGCTTGTTATGCAAAATTTCTTTGTTTATTCGGTTTCCGATTTGCCAGAAAAGAATAGTAACAGTGCTTTGTACTTGTGACACTGCTTTCTTTTTGCTCTTCTCAATGAGGATTGAGAGTTCAAGGAAGAGA
>JAITPE010000254.1 GCA_031289575.1 Spirochaetia bacterium
TGGGAACTCGGCGGAATTTTTTGCATTATAATCACTATACTGGTTCTTATTCTATCTGTTATGGTTATTCTTTGGTTTGCATAGAAAAGCTTAAAAGGGGGAGAATTTATGCCTGGCAACGAAACTACAGTTGAGCCGCTCAGATTTACGGATGTTACCGCCGCCTACATGAAGCAGGCCTCTCCGTGGATACGCTTTGTATGCATTTTGTCTTTTATTCTGTTCGGCTTGGGCATATTGGGCGGTTTATTCTCCTTATTGCTTGCAGGAGCAATAGAGACTTTTTCGAGCATACCCTTGCCTTCTGGAGAATTTTTACCTTCAAAATGGATATTCCTTTCAATGGCGGCCGTCTACCTTATTGTAAGCGGTATTTGCCTATGGGCAGCAATTTTGCTTTATAGCTATGGGTCAAAAATACGCAACACCCATTCGGAAGATGATATTGTGCTCGCTTTCAAAAACTTTCGCAAATTCTTGGTGATAATCGGGGTTTCTGAATCCATTTTTACAGCAGCCTTTATTATTCTTGTTCTTATAGGCTTTATACAAAAATTTTCAGGAGCGGTAAATGTCTGATATAAATGAAATTGGATCGAATCAAGAACACACTCTTATTACCACGGCAATAGTTACTTCTTTTAAGTCTTCGTACCCTTTGCTGCGTTTCATAGGAATTTTATCTTTTGTATGCTGCGGCATAAATATACTTTTGGGAATAGGCACGCTGATCAGCGGCGTTTACATATTGGACATGTTCGACCACGGCACAAATATAGGTGTACTCGGCAACGAACCTGCATACACGCCTGTTTGGCTGTCCGGGATTAGCAGTATCATTGGAGGCGTAATCTATTTTTTTCCGGCTTTGTTTGTTTACAACTTCGGGACTAAGCTCAGAGATTTTTCCCAAACAAATTCCATGCCCTCTTTGAATCTCGCGTTTAAGAACAATAAATCTCTGTGGAAATTTGTCGGAATTTTATGCATTATAAGCACTGCCGGAATGATTCTTCTTCTCCCTGTTTTTGTTGTGCTTTTTTTAGCTATCTCCGCAATAAAAGGCTAAACACTTTATCACCATATGCCGGTTTATCGCAGACGAGGGCGGGGACGGGGAACTTGAAAATAATCTTATTCGGCTTCGCGGTTAAATATTTTAAACGGACATAAAAAAAGCCCCTTTCAAAAGGGGCTTTTTTATAAAGCTGCCGGGTGAGCCTTAAGCTTTGGAAAGCCTTGCTTCCAAAGCGCTTAGCTCTTCTGTAAGTTCTTTGGGGATTTTGTTGCCGAATTTGGGATAATGGTTTTCCCGTACATCCTGTATTTCTTTTTTCCAGCCTTCACGGTCGACCTCAAGGAGTTCTTTCAGCACCTCAGGTTTAACATCAAGTCCGTCAATGTTTATGGAACCGGGTTTGGGCATAAAGCCGATTTCGGTTTCAACCGCGTTGTCCGCTTCGTTGCAGCGGTCAAATACCCATGCAAGGATTCTGCTGTTATCCTTATAGCCGGGCCACATAAAATTGCCTTCTTTGTCTTTGCGGAACCAATTGACATAAAAGATTTTGGGCAGCTTGTCGGGGGTTGTTTTTTTGCCTGTCTCTATCCAGTGTTTAAAATAATCTCCCATGTGGTACCCGCAAAAGGGAAGCATTGCAAATGGGTCACGGCGCACTTGGCCTATTTTGTCTGATATAACAGCAGCCGTTACCTCGGAGCCTATGATCGAGCCGATGAATACTCCGTGATTCCAGTTTCTGCTCTGGTGAACCAATGGAATAGTTGAAGGCCGCCGGCCGCCGAACAAGAAGGCCGAAATGGGAACTCCTGCCGGGTCTTCCCATTCGGATGCTATTGAGGGGCACTGCTTGGCAGGCGCTGTAAAGCGCGCGTTTGGATGGGCTATTTCTTCGCCTTTTGGACTGCTTTCTTTCAGCGGCGCCGGCCTTTTTTTCCCATGCCAATCAATAACGGATTCTCCTTTAGGAAGATAACCTATTTTTTCCCACCAAATGTCGCCGTCATCGCTAAGGCCGCAGTTTGTAAAAATGGTGTTCTGTTTAATGGACTCCATGGCGTTTTTATTTGATGAGTCTGATGTTTCCGGAGCCACACCAAAGAATCCGGCTTCCGGGTTTATTGCGTACAACCGGCCGTCCTTGCCGAATTTCATCCACGCGATATCATCACCTATTGTCTCAACCTTCCAGCCGGGAACCGTAGGAATAAGCATGGCCAGATTTGTTTTTCCGCAGGCCGACGGAAAAGCGCCGGTAATGTATTTCACTTCGCCCTTGGGGTTTGTTATTTTAAGAATGAGCATATGTTCGGCAAGCCAGCCCTCGTCCCTCGCAAGAACCGAGGCTATGCGCAGCGCAAAGCACTTCTTGCCAAGAAGGGCGTTTCCGCCGTAACCGGAGCCATAGGACCAGATAAGGCGCTCCTCCGGAAAATGAGAAATATACTTGTGTTCCATGTCTGCGCACGGCCATGTGCCGTTATCAGCCTGACCGCTTGCAAGCGGTTTACCGACAGAGTGCAGGCACTTAACAAATTCACCGTCTTCTCCAAGATTTTCCAGAACCTTTGTTCCAACCCGTGTCATAATATGCATATTGCATACAACATAGGCCGAATCGGTTATTTCTATACCGTTTTTGGAAATCTGAGAGCCGATAGGGCCCATTGAAAATGGAATGACATACAAAGTACGCCCTTTCATGGAATCTGTGTATAGACCGGACATGATTTTCTTGAGTTCATTCGGGTCTATCCAGTGATTTGTGGGGCCGGCATCTTCTTCTTTTGCGCTCGCAATGTAGGTGCGGTCTTCAACCCTGGCGACATCCGAAGGGTCTGAACGAAAAAGTACGCTTGAGGGGCGTTTTTTCAACGGAGTTCCAAGACCGGATTTAATCATCTCATCCATTAGCCGGTCATATTCCGCCTGTGAGCCATCACAAACGTATATTGCATCGGGCCGGCAGATCGCGGCGGTTTCCTCCACCCATGCTTTGATTTTTTTGTGTTTGATATCATTAATCTCCATCTTACTCTCCTTATGCTTTAATTTATTATATTCAAACATTCCATAGTGTCAATGGTTTGTCAAGAACTACAAGTTTTTAAAAGCAAACAATTACTTGACACACAAAGTTCCATCTGCTTTGCTTCTGTTTTTATGTATTTTTACAGAAAAATAGAAGTAATATGAATTATTTGCAATTCAGAAATCGTTTTTATGAACTGGGCTGCTTCCATGTGCATCAGGTATATGCGTGGCAGGCGGATTTTGACAAAAACAATCTGACCCGTTGGACTAAAAAAAAATTGCTTATTAAATTAAAGAACGGGTATTATAGCTTTCCCGAATATTTGAGTCAGCCGGATTTTGTATTTTTCATTTCCAACCGGAT
>JAITPE010000067.1 GCA_031289575.1 Spirochaetia bacterium
TGCCCCACATGCGGCAGAACAGATCCGGAACTTGATCTGCTCGCTCTCGCTCGCGAGGCCGAGAACGCCGTATCGGAACGCTTTGGGGAAATGCTTGCCCATACCGGCAAGCGCCTTACCGTAGCGGTTATGGGCTGCGAGGTAAACGGGCCCGGCGAGGCGTCTGAGGCCGACTTTGGTTTGGCAGGCGCGAGGGGCGGGTATTTGGCGCTTTTTGCCAAGGGCAAGAAGATAAAAAAGGTACATAAGGACGAAGCATCCGCGGCTTTATTAAAAGAAATAGAAAAAAAAATTTAAACTTCATAAAAGGCTTGCTATTTTTTGTAGAATATAATCATGATAAGGTAATAGTTTTTAGTACAGGAGGCAGGCTATGGCAAAAATATTAATAGTTGAAGATGAGAAGAATCAGCGAGAACTTTATGTTATGGAACTGCAGGATAGAGGCTACGAAATTGATCAGGCCGTAAACGGCAGGGAGGCCGTAGAGAAAGTACAAAAAAACAAATATGATCTGGTAGTCATGGATATACGCATGCCCGAGATGGACGGCATTGAGGCGCTCGGCAAGATTCTCTCCAAGGACAAAAAGATCCCGATTATCATCTATACCGCTTACTCCAATTACAAGAGTAATTTTATGACATGGACAGCGGACGCTTATATAACAAAGTCATCGGACTTTAATGATCTCACAACCAGCATAAAGGAAATCTTATCCGCTAAATCAGTATAAAGAAGCGGTATAGGTACAGCGTGATGTCGATGATTCCCATATTGTTGCGGAATTGACCCTTAGTCCGGGGGACTTTGCCGCAAAGCGTTTAACAGCTTCGTCGTAAAAAAATTTCGACAGGTTCTCCGAGCTTGGATTTATTCTGTCAAACGGGGCTGTTTCGTTGATGTTTGTATGATCAAACATGCCTGTAATCTCCCTTAAAACAGCTTTCATCTCCTGAAAGTCTATTAAAAGGCCTATATTGTTGAGTTCTTCTCCGCTCACCGAAAGCTCCGCTTTCCAGGTGTGCCCGTGAAGGTTTTCGCATTTTCCCTGATACCCCCTGAGTTGGTGCGCGGCCGCAAAGGTTTCGTCTATTGTAAGAGTGTACATTTTTTCCCGCCTGTTCCGGTATCCTTCTTATAAATGTTTTAAAGTCAAGAGTTTTTCATTCGCGATGCCGTCCGTTGGTAGCAAATTATTTTATCACTCACCAGGTCTTGTGGCTAACAATTTTTCTTGACTTTTTTGCGCTATTTTGTATATTTTATATATGCGCCTTGTGTGCATTTTTGAGGGTCAGAGCCCGCAGTGAAGATAGGGGGCAGAGCCCGCTTTTTGTAATACAATATCCGGCTTATGCCGTATTCTGGAGAAATATATGAGGATGGATAAACTTACTCTTAAGGCTCAGGATGCCTTTGTCAAGGCGCAGGAGAGCGCTACAGAGAAAAATAGCTACGAAATACAGCCGCTGCACCTCTTAAAGGCGATTGTTGAACAGGAAGACGGCATTTTCGCGTCAATCGCGATGAAGATAGGCGCGAGCCTTGCCGTTGTCCGCGATGATGTAAACAGGGCTGTGGACAGCCTGCCCCGCCAAACCGGGGCGGGGCCGGGCGGAGGGGCTATGTCGCCGGCGCTGCGGGAGATTATGAACGAGGCCTGGAATCAGGCCGTGAACCTGCAGGACCAGTACCTGAGCACGGAGCATCTCATCATCGCCCTCGCCTCTAAGGAAAATGAGCGATCCCGGCAAATCCTTAACAACTGCGGGTTTACAAAAGATAATATTTTATCGGCGCTGATGGATATCCGCGGCAACAAAAAGGCATCCAATGAGAACGCGGAAGAACAGTATAACGCCCTTGAAAAATACGGCCGCGACCTGACAAACCTCGCGCGCATGAACAAGCTCGACCCTGTTATAGGCCGGGACGAGGAAATCCGCCGCGTTATGCAGGTGCTCTCACGGCGCACAAAGAACAACCCCATGCTCATTGGGGAACCCGGCGTGGGCAAAACCGCAATTGTTGAGGGGCTGGCGCAGCGCATTATACAGGGAGACGTGCCCGAGAATCTCAAGAACAAACGCGTTAGCGCCCTTGACATGGGAGCGCTCATAGCCGGCGCCAAATACCGCGGCGAGTTTGAGGAAAGGCTCAAGGCCGTAATCAAGGACATTGAGGACTCCGATGGGGAGATTATACTCTTTATAGATGAGGTGCATACTTTAATCGGCACCGGCGCTGCCGAGGGCGGTACCGATGCCGCAAACATTCTAAAACCGGCTTTGGCGCGCGGAAGCATGAGAACCATCGGCGCGACAACCCTGTCCGAGTACCAAAAGTACATTGAAAAAGACAAGGCCTTGGAGCGCCGCTTTCAGCCGGTTTACGCGAAAGAGCCCTCGGTCGAGGATACAATAGCCATTCTTCGCGGACTCAAGGAGCGCTATGAGGTTCATCACGGAGTGCGTATTTCGGACTCCGCTGTTGTGGCGGCCGCAACATTATCAAACCGCTATATAACAGACCGCTTTTTACCGGACAAGGCCATTGACCTGATAGACGAGGCCGCATCTCTTATAAAGATGGAGATAGATTCCATGCCCGTTGAAATTGACGGCATTGAAAGGCGGATCCGCCAGCTCACGATTGAGCGCGAGGCCCTGAAAAAAGAAAAGGACAAGGCTTCGAAAGAACGATTGTCCAAGCTTGAGGAAGAACTCGCCAACCTCAACGAAAAGAAAAACATTCTCGTGTCGCAGTGGAGACAGGAAAAAGAGGCCATAAAGGGAGTGAGTCTTATTAAAGAAGAAATAGACAGGCTGCGTCAGGAGGAGCAGCGGCTTGAGCGCGAGGGCAACCTGAACAAGGTTGCGGAGATTCGCTACGGAAAAATTGTTGAGCTCGAAAAGGAATTGGAGAAGAAGAACGCTAAAATCAAGGAGACGCAAAACAGCGCCTCGCTGCTAAAGGAAGAAGTAACCGAGCAGGAAATCGCGTCGGTTGTTTCCCGCTGGACAGGCATTCCGGTGGTGAAGATGCTGGAGGGCGAGAAGGAAAAACTTTTGGGCATGGAGTCGTGGCTGAGGAAAAGGGTGATTTCTCAGGAGGCGGCGCTCGGCGCTATATCGGACGCAGTGCGCCGCTCGCGCGCTGGGAGTCAGGATCCTAACAGGCCGATGGGTTCTTTTATTTTTCTGGGGCCTACAGGTGTGGGTAAAACCGAAACGGCCAAGGCCGTTGCGGAATTTCTGTTTAACGATGAAAGGGCAATCGTGCGGATTGATATGAGCGAGTACATGGAAAAGCACGCTGTTGCGCGCCTCATCGGCGCGCCGCCCGGATACGTTGGGTACGACGAAGGCGGGCAGCTTACCGAGGCAATCAGGCGGCGGACCTATGCTGTAGTCCTGTTTGATGAAATCGAAAAGGCGCATCCGGATGTCTTCAACATCTTTCTTCAAATTCTTGATGAGGGACGCCTTACGGATTCCAAGGGGCGTGTGGTTGATTTTAAGAACGCGTTGATAATTATGACATCCAATATAGGGACGGCATATATCAGCGATCCGGCCATTCCGTATGAAGAAAGGCTGAAGGGGGTTGAGCAGGAACTGAA
>JAITPE010000131.1 GCA_031289575.1 Spirochaetia bacterium
GAATACGCGGGAAAACCATTATAATCAATATGCCGGGAAGCCCCAAGGCTGTGCGCGAATCACTTGAGATGATTGAAAAGGCAATTCCTCACGCGGTAAAGATGATGGAAGACTCTCCAGCCGATTGCGCGGAAAATCCGTAGAGACTGCTATTTTCCGTACTCCTGATAGAACATTTCCTCATTGAGTATTTCGTACGAGTAGCCCTGCTCTGTAAGAAATAACTGCCGGTTGTGGGAAAAATTTTCCTCAACAGTATTGGATGATATAACTGTATAAAAATAGGCGCGGTTGTCGTCCTGCTTGGGGCGGATGATTCTGCCGAGACGCTGCGCCTCTTCCTGGCGGGAACCGAAGGTTCCCGATATTTGTATGGCAACATTGGCGTCGGGCAGGTCTATGGAGAAGTTAGCCACCTTGGAGACCACCAATATTTTTATCTCTTCTTCTTTAAAACGGCGGTACATCTCTTCTCTTTCGGAAACGGGGGTGGCGCCTGTTATCAGGGGAAGTTTGAATTTGGCGGCGAGTTCCTTGAGCTGGGCAATGTACTGCCCTATTATGAGTATATTGGCGTCTTTGCGGTCTTCCAGTATGGCGCTTACGATATTCAGTTTTCGGGAGTTCTCCGAGGCAACGCGGAACTTCTCTTTCTCGCCCGCAATGCTGTATGGCATGCGGATGTCGTCGGGCAGTTCAACCCGTATTTCAACGCAAAGGGCCTTTGCTATCCAGTTGCTTTTTTCAAGAGTCTTCCAGGGCATGTCATACTTTTTGGGCCCTATAAGGCTGAAGGCATCAGTCTCAAGGCCGTCCTCCCTTATGAGCGTAGCTGTGAGGCCAAGGCGTCTTTTTGACTGTATTTCGGATGTCATTCTGAATACGGGCGCCGGCAAAAGGTGCACCTCATCATATATGATGAGGCCCCAGTTTTTTCGGCTAAACAGCGAGAAATGCTCAAAGGGCCCGTCTTTTCTGCGCCTGTAGGTGAGAATATTATAGGTAGCAATTGTTATATTTCTGATGTCTTTTTTTTCTCCAGAGAACTCGCCTATCATTTCCGGAGAAACATCGGTTTTATCAAGTATCTCTTCGCGCCATTGACGAAGCGCAACAGTGTTGGTCACAAGTATGAGGGTTGCCGTTCTGTAGAGCGCCATCTCTCCTATTCCGACAATGGTTTTGCCGGCGCCGCAGGGCAGCACAACAACTCCGCTTCCACCTTCCGGGCCGCCGTTTCTGTAAAAGGCCGCGATGGCGTTCTGTTGATAATCGCGTATTTCGAAAGGGCGTCCCTTGGCGGTGACTCCCTTGAGGTTTATTTCGCAGGGATCGCCTTCTTCGTAGCCGGCGAGATCCTCTACCGGAAAGCCTATTTTTATGAGCGACTGCTTTATATGGCCGCGGTAGTTCGGCAGGATTTTAAGCGTGTGTGCGTCAATGCGTTCGGCGATAAAGGTTTGTACCTTCTTGTGGTTAAGCATTTCGTTGAGCAGAATTTCATCCTCTGATGTTAGAACAAGGTTATCGCCCGATTTTTTAAGCTTGAGCAGGCCGTAGCGGCGCATCTGTTCTTTTATTGTGACAAGAACTATTTCCGGAATGCTGTATTTGGAATGGAACTCGAGCCTTTCAAAGATTGTTTCGTAAGCAAGCCCGGATGTGGCCGCGTTCCACAGCGAAAGCGGGGTTACGCGGTATGTGTGGATATGCTCCGGACTTTTTTCAAGCTCCGCAAACGCCGCTATAGCATCAGCGGCAGTCTCAAAATCAGGATTATCGACTTCTAAAAGAAGGGTGTTGTCACTTTGAACTATCAGAGGTTTCGGCATTGTTATCTCTTTAAAACAGCAATAAGGGTAATCGGGGGGTATTTTGTCAAGGCATATTTGGGTTAATGTTAATCTCTCAAATAGAGGTATTTTTCGGTTTCAAAGGCCGCGAGAAAATCACCCACAGGGTCATCGTACTCATCAAACTCCATGCCGAAACTTTCACCGGAAGATGCCGGAATTTCTGTAGATGTAATTCCAAGGGACGCGGCCTGCACCAAGATTTGAAGCAAAACAGCGTGGGTGTAATCGGTCAGTTCCATTTTGTTGAAGGTTTCGGTTTTTACGGCAAAAATTCCGGAAAGGGGATCGGTTATATCTATATTCAGGGCCTCTTGCACCGCCGCGGATAGTACCTCCATCATTTCTATATAGGCCGGTTTAATAAGAGCGGCGTCAAGATTCTCAAGGATTCTGCTGCATGATACATAGTCATAGCCGTAATTCATCTCGGCGATCATTTGTTCAATGTCGGTTTTGGGGTTCTTGTTGCGCGGGTCAATGTATAGCAGAGTATCATAGCCCATATCGCGGCCGTACTCGCAGCCTGTTATAATGTTTGCACCAAAGCCCAAAGGCTGCTCATGTCTTATACAAACAATGCCTTCTATTTCATTTATAAGTTCATCGGAGCCGTCAAGGGAACCGTCATCCACAACAAGAATGTCGGAATTTTCTATGCCTATGATTTCCGGAAAAGAGCTTTCGAAAAAGTCGCGGTTATTGGCAATGGGAACTACTATAAGATGTTTTTTTATGGTCATTGGTGCTCCTTTGTTAAATATGCAATTTCATAATAAAAAAGCAAGCCGATTTTTGGCGAAATAAAAGTTATGGAAAAAAATTATTAAGTTTTTATTGTTTGACTAAATCATTTTTGGTGACGGTGAGTAAAGGGGCTATGGAAACAGAGGGCGATGATTTAACGGAACCTGTTGAGGAAACGGGTTGCATAAAAAGTGTGATAATGAAGATATTTGAGTAGAGAAAAATGGGGAGGGGCATGGCAGAGAAAAACACAGCCGACATCGGTTTTGAACAGCAAATATGGGCGGCCGCTGATATCCTGCGCGGCAATATGGACGCAGCCGAATACAAGCATGTTGTACTGGGGTTGATTTTCCTAAAGTACATATCGGACAAGTTTGAGGCGCGTTATCATGAACTTGAGGCCGATAATGACGATGTAGAAGACAAGGACGCTTATGCTGAGGAAAATGTGTTCTTTGTTCCGCCGTCCGCACGTTGGAGCGTTATTTCCGAAGCTGCACACAAAGAGGAAATCGGTACGGTTATTGATGACGCTATGCGCGCCATCGAAAAAGAAAATAAACGCCTAAAGGATATCCTGCCGAAGAATTACGCCCGCGATGAATTAGATAAACGTCGTCTTGGCAATGTCGTTGATTTGTTCACCAACATCCAAATGGTGGAACACGGCGACAGCAAGGATATTCTTGGCCGCGCCTATGAGTATTGCCTTGCCAAGTTTGCCGAGCAGGAGGGCAAACGGGCCGGCGAGTTCTACACACCATCCTGTGACGCTAACTTTGCGTGGCTTCAACACATGATTTACCACCTATCGCCGAATGGGAAAATCGGCATGGTGCTTGCCAACGGTTCGCTCTCATCACAAAGCGGCGGCGAGGGTGAGATCAGGCGTAAGATTGTGGAGGCCGGCCTTGTGGAAGGCATTATCGCTATGCCGACGCAGCTTTTTTACACAACACAAATTCCGGTGTCGCTGTGGTTCATTAGCCGCAACAAGAAACAAAAGGGCAAGACGCTGTTCATTGACGCGCGTAAAATGGGGACGATGCTTTCCCGCAAACTTCGCGAAATGACAGGCGAGGATATTGGCAAAATAGCCGCTACATTTGACGCTTTCAATGGCGGAATGCTTGAAGATGTGAAGGGCTTCTGCGCTGCCGTGACTACAGAGGAGATTGCCAAGCAGGATTACATTCTCACGCCGGGACGCTATGTCGGCATTGAAGAGCAGGAAGATGACGGAGAGCCTTTTGAAGAAAAGATGACGCGCCTTACAGGTGAATTGTCTGAGATGTTCAAGCGTTCCCATGAATTAGAAGAAGAGATACGGCAGAGACTGGGGCAATAGGGTGGGAGATATGATCATTAACGATGAAATCATCACCATAAAAAACCTCATTTTGGAAAACGCTGATTGCGAACAAATCTATCTCTTCGGCTCCTACGCCTACGGCACACCAGGG
>JAITPE010000043.1 GCA_031289575.1 Spirochaetia bacterium
AAAACTCATTAATTATTGCGTTTTTGAGCAAAAACTGCATGGATTCGTGAAATTCATCATAATAAACAAGAAGGACTCCAAAGAAGTTCTTTCCAAGTCATTTAATGCCGACCACACCGAATTTTTGACAAGGCCTATAGATATGAACGAGTTTCTGCTCCTGTTGGAAAAAACAGTTCTTGCCGAGCGCTGCAGAAAAATGCTGCGCTCTTTATCGGCGGAGCAAAGCGGTGTTCTTGGTTCAGTGGAGTGCCTTCTTTCGATCGGCAGGAAGAATGTTTTTGACCCGCACGGCAAGGGTAAAATCAGCGATCTAATAGATTCCCTGAACAGTATTCCCAAAGAGCGCTCCAGTATGAAAAGCCTTTTGAGCAATTACTCTGTTTTACGCGGAAACAACGCATTTCATTTAAAAAAACACGGCTGAAGAAAGGAAACGCGGAAAAATTATTGACTATTTTGAGCGTGAACCTCAAAAAGCCTTCTTGCCTGAGTATTCGAATGGAGAACACGGACAGGCGCCTTTATTCTTAAATCCCTTTTTTAGGGATAACTTTTTGGAGATGTATTTATGGTTGAGTGGGAAAAGACATTAGCGGACGCGGCTAAGGATGGCAAAATAAGGGAACTTCATTTGAGAAAACTGCCCTTGCTTAAAACTACAACAAACTGGAAAAGGGTTGAACTTATCGGCTGGATAGACTTCCAGATGAAATACACATACTACAAGGGCGGGCTTGTTAAACTGAACGGAAAACTCTATTTTGTTCAGGAGAAAACCATCCAGGCTCTGCAGGAGTTTATGGATTGGAAGTTCCCAAGGCGGATAAACGTTATCCCCGAGACCTGATTTTTTATTCTTCCCCGTTTTCTTCAAAGAGAGAAATTACAGCATTGTGTTTAGCCGCTACTTTAATAATATCATCCAAGTATTTGCGATGCACAATGGCGTAGCCGGTGCCTATGACCTCTATTGAATCTGCAAGGTTTTTCACATACATAATTTCATCAAAAAAATCAGCCCTGCTGGACTTTATAAGCACAGAATTGGTTATGGTTATCTTGAGCGTCTGCTTTGACCACTCGTTCAGTTGAAATTCCATATTTTTTGGAATAGGATTTTTCGAGTGATCCCTCAGCGTTTTTATAAACAATTCGGGAGATAGTCCTCGCTTTTGCGCCGTTACGATTGAGGAACGGCTGATTTGCGTGTTGAGGATTATATCGTCCTTTATTATTTCGGACCATGCCATTATGCGGAAGGCGCATGCGGACGAGACCTCTGTCAGCGGAACCATGAGGCTGAAGTCGGGATTGAGGTATATGTTTTTCTCGGGCTCGGGCTGTTCCTCGTCCGCGGCCTTGAGCTTAAACAACTGCTCGGCTGTATCGTACCCGGCGTCGGAGAGCAGATAATTGCCGTCTTTAATCTCTATCAAGCCGAGCATGCAAAGCAGATCGAGGCCGGCGTCGATCTCTTCTTTTTTTGCGGCTATATTGGCAATCGTTTCCGGAAGCTTTTTCTTATCGGCGTCGATTATGGCCGCGAGCAGCAATATTTTTAGATAGTTGTAATCCATTCCACTCGCGGAATGAAGAATCTTGATTATAAGTACCGTCATTTTATAAGGAGGCAATGGGTGCGGCGGCTGAAACAAGGCGCTGTTTTTGGCTGAATCCAAGGCGTTGAGCATCTGCGACGCGAGAATATGCGGATTCTCAAGCCCTTCCCTGAGCGGGCTTATGTTCACCCCGGCCGAGTCTTTGTTGATTCTCAGACATTTCAGCGCGGAGAGAAAGAACAATGCCATTGCGCATATCTTTGCGCTGTCCGCCGCCGCGCCGTTTCGGCCTGTGATGCGGATCATTGAGTTTACGATTCGGCTGTAATCTATTTTTCTAAAAACCATCTGTTTAGTAAGGAAAAGTCCGTATGATGAAATCGAGTCATAGGCGTGCATCATGTTTATGATGAATCTGTACCCGTTATGGACATCAATTGAAGCGCCGGTTGCGGATTTTCCGGCTACTGCTGCGCTCCGCACCGCGGCATCCTGCTGGGCGGCCATAACCGGCAGCAGTTTTTCATTTATGATCACATACGAGTTGAAATCAGGCAAAAGAGAGTAGTGTATGTAAAACAGAGCGTCCCCAGCGGCCTTTTCAACGGCCGCGCCCGGGTCACCGCCATTCAGCAGAGGGGCTATTTGGTTAAAAAATACAATTCCGCCATTTTCGGTGAGGAAACGGAGGATTTTTCCGGAGACAGGGTCGGTATGTTTGAGCTCCGCGCCGGATTTTTTTTGCTCCAAAGAGGTGCGAAGTTTCCTCAGCTTTTCGCCCATATTCATGTCTTCAAGATTTAGGCATATTGCGATTTCCTCAATGGCGTACACCTTGTCTAATTTATTGGTCAAAAGCTGCCGGTTCATAATGACGTGTACCATCAGCTTGTTTGATAGGGAGTTCGCGGCCTTTTCGATAGCCGGAATGCCGATGTCGAGCTGTTTGGCGAGCCCCCCGAGGTTTATTCCGTCTCCTCCTTCGGTGTAAACAGAGTTAAGGATGCCTCTCTCCTCCTTGGTGAGCGAAGATAGAACGGAATTTATTCCGTTCACACTGAGGATGGCCTTCGTGATTTCCTTCTCTGTGGCGTGCGCGCAGCCCAGCAAAGACGCAAGGTCTTCCATTTGTTTTTGATGCAGCTTTTTTATAGAGTCGGTTATTGTTTTCATTTAAAAAATTGTAGACACCATTTTGTATTTGCTTTTAATAGGCTAATTTACGTCCTGTGCTGCTCTGTCGGGATATAATGCAAAATTTCTATTATTTCTGCCATATGTCAATAACATTATTTAAAATTGACGCTTCCCTAAGGAGCAATACATGATACAGTTTTTAAAATTAAGGACTGAAGGAACATCAGGAAACGAATACAATCTAATTTCGGGACGTTCCGCCGTAAAATTCTTCATAAGAAGAACAGTTTGTTTTATCCTCTTTATTTATGCAACATTTTTTCTTGCCGCGGCCATTCCTTTTGTAGCGACGCCATTTGTTCCGATGTACTTTATTGGCGGCTTTGCTTCAATTGTATGCTTTCTCCGGTTTATAAACCATATTGTGATGTTCCTCAGGTATAAGGGCGGGCATATCGCCGTAACCGGAGAGGGCATTGCCGTAAAGGATCGCATGTTCAGCCTTCTTATACCGGCTGCTTCCATTACATACCTTGAGCACAGCGCGCTCGGCAATCTTGTGATACATGAGAAGCTTAAATCAACATCTTTTCCGCTGATGCTTCTCGCAAAAAATGACCGCGCCGCCCTCTTTGATGACTTTCAGGATATGTCGCCCGGGCGCACGGCCGTATTTAGAAAAATATGGGAGATCGTTGACGCTGTAGGCGTAGCGCTTTTTCTTGCCGTTCACATTATACAGTATGTTGTTCAGGCATACTTTATTCCTACAGGTTCTATGGAGGATACGCTTTTAATCGGAGATCATCTGTTTGTGGAAAAGGTTACGTACGGTCCGATTATTCCGCAGATGATGTTCATGGATAAACCTCTGCGTCTTGATTTTTTGCGCATATGTGATATTGACCGGGGTGATATTGTAATTTTTCGTCCGCCGCATGAACCGGATAAGGACTACATAAAACGCTGCATCGCGCTGCCCGGTGATTTATTGCAGCTTAAGGACAAGGGGGTCTATGTGAACGGCGAAAGGTTGGATGAGCCCTATGTCGAGGGAAAACCTACCGACGCAAACGGACCCTTTGCCGGCCTTATACAGGGCATTGTGCCGGCGGACAAATTGGTTGTCTTTGGGGACAACCGCACAAATTCCCAGGACAGCCGCTATTTCGGCTATCTTGATATTGAAAGAGTCAAGGGACGCGCCTTTGTTCTGTATTGGAACACAGAGTATGTCCTCAAGAGGCATGATTTTTCCCGTTTTAGGCTCATCAGGTAAGGAACGAACCGTACGAATTTCCGGCCGGAATAGCGAATGAATCAGAAAATTTTTAAGCGAAGAATCTGGTTTACGGCAGCCGCTATCATTCTGCTTTCCTTTTATGCCGCCATAAGGCTGTTTAGTCTTCATTTTTCCGATAAAATAATAGCCGAACCCGCGGAAAAAAAAGAGGCAAGGAGGGGCTCCATAAAAGACCGTAACGGATATATTCTTGCCATGACCATTGACTCATGGTCGGTTTATGCCAATCCGGAAGAAATCAAACATGCGTCCGATACGGCAGCCCGCCTTTCGGCGGCAATAGGCCTTTCCCGAAGTCATCTTGCCGAACGTATGGAGCGGAAACGCAGATTTGTTTGGCTTAAACGCAAGATCGACGCCGCCTCCATGGAAGAGATAAAAAAGCTCAAACTTGATGGTATTCATTTCAGGAAGGAATATCTGCGCGTGTATCCGCATGATTCTTTAGCTTCCAATATAATAGGTTTTACCGGAGTTGATAATGCCGGACTTGAGGGAATTGAATATCAGTATAATACGCTTCTTAAATCGGGCTATGATTCGGATGATGAAATAGTCTATGGCAGAAATATTGTCCTCACCATTGACAGCTATATTCAAAAAAAAGCCGAGGATCAACTAAAGGCCGCTGTTGACGCGGCCGGCGCCAAGCAGGGAGCGGCCATTGTTCTTGATATAAAGAGCGCTCAGATACTCGCGCTGGCAAAGTACCCCGGCTATAATCCTAACAGGTACTATGCATATCCGGAGGCGAATCTCAGAAACTTTTCGGTAATAGATTCATACGAGCCGGGGTCAACCATGAAGATTTTTTCTATGGCGGCGGCCTATGAGTATAATCAGGAACTGTTCAAAAAAGCCCATGAATGTAAGGGCTCCATTGAAATAGCCGGAGTTGTGATAAACTGCGAAAGGCCGCACGGACATGTTACGGTTAAGGAAATTATCAGCCAATCCTGCAATGTCGGCGTGATTGAGACCATGAGGACTCTTCCCAGAAAAAATTTTTATGATTTTTTAAAGCGCTTCGGTTTCGGCAAAAAAACCGAAGCCGGCTTTCCCGGTGAAACAGAGGGCATACTCAGAAGCGTTGACCAATGGTCGGGATTATCAAAATACTCCATGGCAATAGGCTACGAATTTTCGCTTACATCTCTTCAGCTTGCCGCGGCATATTCCGCCATCGCAAACAACGGGCTCTACAATGTTCCATTAATTGTAAAAAGAATAGAGGATCAGGACGGCGGAATTATCCGTGAGTTTTCGGCCAAAAACATGGGGAGCGTATGTTCCCCAAAGACGGCCGCCGTAATGCTTCAGCTCATGCGCGGAGTCATAACCGACGGAACCGGAAAACGGGCCGCATTGGAGTATTATCACGTTGCCGGCAAAACAGGCACTTCGAAAAAGTTTTCCCAGACAAAGGGACTGTATACGGATTCGCAGGTCTCGTCTTTCGCGGGGATTGTTCCGCTTGAGGATCCCTCGCTTTGCGTACTTGTCATAATTGACGCTCCGTCAAGCGGGCAGGGCGGCGGCAGCGCCGCCGCGCCTGTTTTCGCGGGAATCGCAGGGAGCGCGCTGCCATATTTGCGCGTAAGCGCAAATACGGTGAAGGCAGC
>JAITPE010000101.1 GCA_031289575.1 Spirochaetia bacterium
AAGATTATCGGCGGCGCTCCAGGCTGCTTTCATCTTGTTGATATAGTAGCCGATATGGCCTTGGCTGCCATAGAACTTCAGCAGGCGGGAAAGTAATGGCAAAAGAGGCTCATATTATACTCAGCGGTACCGGAATAAAGGTTAAAATGAGAATAAGCATGAACAGCCAGCCCATAATCTTTTCGCTAAAAGAAAGTCCGGCCGGGGCATCCTCAACATGAGGATGCCCTATCTTGAGAATGCTGAGTATCAAGACTACCCAGATGATCCAACCCTGAAAGTGAAAGCACATCAGAATAACCGCGGCAAACGCCAGCCAGCCCGCAATTCGCTGCCGCTTTCCGGCTATAGCGTAAAGAATATGGCCGCCGTCAAGCAGGCCTATGGGCATGAGATTAAGTCCGGTTACAAGGCAGCCAACCCAGCCGGCCGCGGCTAAGGGCGATAAAACAAGGTCGTGCCCCCAGGGTATGTAGCCATGAAAAATTTTAATCATTATCTTTATTAAAAGAGAATCTCCGAAAACTACCATGCTTCCGCTTGGCAGCGTGCGTATATCGGAAAGATAGACCCCAACGCCGAGTACTATTACTCCTGTGATGAATCCCGCAATAGGCCCCATGGCGCCGACATAGAGAAGGGCGCGGCGGTTGGGAATCGCTGATTTTATTTTTATTACCGCTCCCATGGTTCCGATCATTGACGGAAAGGGAATGAAATAGGGATATGTCGCCTCAATTCCAAACGCCTTAGCCGCGAAGTAGTGGCCAAACTCGTGGCAGAGCAAAATGACGAGAACGGCGGCCGCGTACGGCAGTCCGCCTGTGATCCAGGCCGCCTCCGCATCGGTACTAAAGAATCTGGAGCCCATATAGGCGCAGCTTATAAAGGTCAATATAAAGAGGATGATGTTGACCGCCGGGCTTTCTTTACGCGGAGTCTCGCCGGAAAAAATTATTTTTTGCCCGGGCAGTCCGCCGTTGAGTTCGGATAAATAGTTTTTGATCAGCGTTTTTGGTGATTTCATCAGTTGGATTTAATGCCCAGAAAAGATGAGTATGCCTGTATCTTTTTTTGGCAGTAATTTTTTGAGTATTCATTGAGCAGAATTTGTTCGTCGTTTACGCTCTGTTCGTAGATTCGCAGAATGGACGTTCCGTTTGCCGTAATAGCGCTTTTTTTGTCGAGCATGGTTCTTTCTCTTGTAATAAAGAGATCCTTGTGAAAGAGTGAAAGGAAAAGCGCTCCGTCGGGCGAAAAGTAGACGTCTTCTCCTTCAAGTCCGGTATGGATGAGGCTTTTTTCATTGAAGTTATAGATAATTATCATCTGGTTGTATAAAAAAGAGGCCTTGCCTGCGCGCGGTGAAACGCACAGGTTTGTGTTAAGGGAATTTTGAATCAGCATCTGTCTGCTTTCTTCTGTTACCGACGCGAGCGCTATGTCATAGCTGCCGGTATAGCCGCTGCGGTATATGAGAGAATCATTGCCGAGCCAAAAAATTTCCTGGAGCGATGAAATATCGC
This sequence comes from Spirochaetia bacterium, assembly GCA_031289575.1. Taxonomy (GTDB): domain Bacteria; phylum Spirochaetota; class UBA4802; order UBA4802; family UBA5550; genus JAITPE01. The sequence goes on from JAITPE010000101.1 coordinate 1,527, forward strand.
TTGGAGTGCGGCCCCCGCCGAAAAGAACGGTTTTGTAGTTTCCGCCGCTGCCGTTTAAAAGCAGACAGCGCGAGCGGTTGGGCGAAAAGAGGGCTATTGTCGGGTTGCGGTCATGAATGATTGAGCTGTAATCCGAAACGGGGATCAGCAGTCTTGCAAGTCCTGTTTCGGTGAACTCCTCGCTTATTCCCTGTCTCGATTCAAATATGATTGATGAACCCTGTGCCGGTACCGAAAAATCCAAAAAGAGATTATTCGCAAGCCTGTTTCTTGTTTTGCCCGTGATAAGGTCTATGGTCATGAAATGATTTTCGAGATCGGGATCTTCCTCTATCGTGAGGTACTTTACATAGAGATAACGGTTCTCCGGGTCCGGGACAACAGATGTAACTGTTCCGGAAATTCTGAGCAGCTCTTTGCGGCTCGACTTTGCCTGATTGTACAGGTAGACGATATTGATATACTGAAATTCGCGTATATAAACTATATCTGTTCCGCTTATCCACCTGGCAAAAATTACGCCGTCATGAACTTTCTTAGAGGCGGCCTTGGCATAGGCATCTGTTTTTTGCGAGATCAGCCGCTTGTATGCCTGCGATTCTTCGGATATATAAATGGAGTCTAAATCTATATCACGCGCCGTACCTATGAAAGGCAGAAAAATCGCGCTTAGACAAAGGATTTTTTTCAGCATTTTTTACTGATTTTCACGGAATATCCCTTCGGGCAAAAAGGTTTCCTGGTTCCCTCTGCCTGACGATGATGTCCCGCCTCCTGTTCCGCTTCCTGAAATGCCGCCACCACCAGATGTCCCACGGCCACCACCGGATGTCCCTCCGCCGGGAACTCCGGAAGTTTTGCCGTCATTTGGGGCCGCATTGCTTTTTCCGCCGGCTGCCGATTTATTGTCGGGCGGGCTGTTTTTTGTACCGGTATTTTTACCTCCGGTTACGGCGCTTTTGGCGGGTTGTTTTTTCGGCTTAAGTTTTGCGGTTCTTTTTGCCTGCGCGTTTTTTACAGCTGCGGGAATATCAGGAATTATGAGCCGCTGCCCCGGGAAGATGAGATCCGGATCCTTTATTTTATCGCGGTTTGCAATGTATATGCGGGGCCACAAGGCCGCGTTCCGGTACACCTTCTGGGCGATTTTCCACAGGCAGTCTTTATCTGTTTCAAAGTACTTTACCACATATATGCCTTTTTTGGCAGGCTTTTCAGCCGGCTTCACTGCAGGTTTTTCCGCGGGCTTATCAGCGGGTTTGTCCGCCGGTTTCACGGCGCCCGCCTGTTCATTTTTCGCCTGTTTTTCTTCGGCCTGCACTGCTTCGGCTTTCTGAGCGGCGGCAACTGCAATTGCGATGGCGTTTCTTAGCGCGTTTATTTTTTCTTCGGCTTCATCTATTTGCGATGAAGCGGTTTTAATCTTGTTATTGTGCAAATTTTTTTCGGCGCTTTCAAGAGCGCCTTGCGCCGACGCTATATCGGCCGAAAATTGCTCCGCGGTTTCGCCGCTTTTAATCTGGGATAGTTCTTTCCGCAGTTCTTCAAGTCTATAGGAAAACAGGGACGAGCGCGTGAGCGCAAGAGATTTTGCTTCCTCTAAGTCGCGCATGGCCGCAAGTGACGCCGCGTATGAGGGCGCGTAATTTTGGGCGGCGTTCTGTTCCGATGCATTCTTTATTTTTCCGGCGGCCGAGTCCATCTTTTCGGGCGCGGCCTTGAGCGCGTCAAATTCTTCGGCTTCGGCGTACATGTCCTCGGCTGCTTTAAGCGTTTCGGCGGCAAGTGAGGGCCAGGATGCCTTGATTGCGGCTTCGGCATCATTTTTCGCGGTTACGGCAATTTCTTTAGCCTGGTCAGCCTTGTTTTCCTTGCAGGCGGTATGGGCGGCGTATAGGCCGTCGGCCGCCTTTTTTAGCAGCTCGGGTGCGTATTTATCGGCCTTAACCGCATACGCCTCGCTTATTGCATTATGCGCTTGGGCCATTTCATTAATGGGAGCGTTTATTTCGCAGGCTGCAAAAAATGATGTTAAAATAAGAGATAAAATGAAAATATTTGTTTTTTTCATAACATCCTCCTTACCTATCCGGAAGCAAAGTTTTTATTTTGTCAAGCATAACAATAAATCAGGATGTGGCCGTTTTTATGAAGCTTTCATAATCAGCGGTTTTTTCCTTCTCGATTGCAAGTATTTGAAATCCTACAGTTATCATTTTGCTGTCGGGCGTTATATGGCGCACGGTAGCGTATATGGTTATATTTTTATCAGGGAGCAGCATCTCAACAACCATCGGCGTATTTGGCTGGAATAATCTGAGAAATTTTTTGTCTTTAAAGGCTATCGCGAATCCTCCCTGAGAGACATCTATAACAATAAAACGTTCGGCCGATGGCGTGAAAATACTGTTCTTCTCAAAGATTTGTTCTACGTGCAGTGCGTATGTCTTAATCTGCTTGGCCATTGCGTCGGTCAGCGGTTGATCGCTGTTTATTTGTATGTAGCCATAGGGCATTTCTTTCTTATACAGCAGCGGTGCGGTTATTTCGGAGATGATTTCGGCGTTTTTAAGTTGATAATCCATTGCGTAGATATTTTCTAAATAATAGGTGCACTGCTCTTTGTCGGGCGCGCTATCGGGATCATTTACATTAGGAATATACAGCGTATTGGTATTTGCTGAAAAATAGCGGAAGCGGCTGTCGGCCTGTTTTTCTCCTATAAACAACACCTTCATTCTTTCAAATATTTTGCCCAGTTCAGAGACGATTTTAACCTTAATTTGGTCTACCTTCTTTTTTTCAACAGACATATCGGTCTCTAAATTAATAGAAGAAACCAAATTGGTTATGAAGATAATCTGCTTACGGCCGCTCCCTATATCTATACGCTGGTCTTTTCTGAAAAATTTTATTATTTGGAACTTAATGGGCGAAAATGTGAAGATATCCCTTCTTTGCTCAAGCTGTTTCATTGTGCCGTAGACCAATTCGCTGTCGAGCTTAGCCACAATAAGGCACTCCTGGGGCAGGTTCTTGATGTTAGGAATATTAAAATATATCTTGTTGTTGTCGGAGAGTTTTACAAACTCAACAACAAGATTGTTATTATTAGCTAACTTGATAAATAATTGCCCCTTGGCATAATAATCCTTGAGAATTTGTCCAAATTTATCGGGCTGCGTTATTGTTTGAATTTCAGGCTGTTGTTCCTGCATTATTTCCCAATTTTTCTATAAAATTTTGATATTTTCTTCATTATCACATAGAATTATTTGCAGTCAAGACATTTTTAAGACCAAAATGCGGTTTTATTAAAAGCCGTATTTTCAGGATATTGACGAATGCCGTGTTGTCAATTATCTTTTCAGGCCATTCTCTTCCAAATAAAATCAGGCTTAGGGCGCGTCAAAATTTTCGCTTATAAGGAGTCATGTGCAATGGGGGCTAAGATTTTTGAAAAAATATATGGAAATGGGTTAAAATATTTTTAAAAACCCATTGACAAAAGTAGAAATATTGTTAATAATAAATGATCCATTGGAGGGAAAAAT
>JAITPE010000288.1 GCA_031289575.1 Spirochaetia bacterium
ATTAACGAATGAACTTTTGCCGTTGCAATTTAACGGCGTAACCGTTGCTGTTGACTCTGCCTTTGCCGTTGCCTCTAAATCCTGTGAATCCTTTAATCCTATGAATCCTCGCGACAGGATGTCGCAGTGCGGAGCGCGCACAGGATGTGCGAAAAGCGCGGCGCCTAATTCAGACAATGCCCCTCTGTCTGCGCTCCATAAAAGTGGCGCACAGACAGACAGACAGACAGACAGACAGACAGACAGACAGACAGACAGACAGACAGACAGACAGACAGACAGACAGACATGTTTGTCTACTACATAAAACCTCTTCTTTAACAAAACTACAAAATCGTTTTAGCAATCAAACTTACCGCAAAATCGGTGCGCTTCGTTGCGAAATTGTCGCGAAAGCAATATGCTTTGTCGAGCAAGAAATTTACGCACCTGCACTCTCTATAAGAGCTTCACTTTTATTCGCAATCCTCGGAATACATGGAGATTTTAAATTATGGAATACATTTTAATTACCGGCGTAACTGGATTACTGGGGAAGGAATTTGTTAATTTCTTTCTAACGAATAACTACAAAGTCATAGGTATATTTAGAAACAAAGAAAAATTTGATAGTCTTTTTAAAAAGTCAGATAGTTTAATAGGACTTGAGATTAATTTAGAACAAGATAATGCTATTGATACAATCATTGAGTATCTTGAGAAACATAATATTTTTCCTCAATATCTCGTAAACAATGCGACTAATGCAGAATATCATAGAGTTGAGTCAAATGGTTTTACACTAAGAGAAAATATGATAAATCATTATATAATAAATGTAATTATTCCATATGAGCTTTCATTTAAGATTATGACTCATAAAAAATCAAGATTAAAGAAAATTGTTAATATATCCTCAATGTATGGGGTTATCCCGTATAATCCATGCTTATATAACAATCCCTTAACGGAAACCCCTTTGCAATATTCCATAGCAAAGTCTGCGATGATTCATTTAACTAAAGAACTTGCGATACGTTTTGCGAATGAAAATATTAATGTAAATAGTATTAGTTATGGTGGGGTCGATGGGCGTGTAGATGAAATATTCAAGGAAAAATTTGCGAAGATAACACCATTAAAACGTATGATGCAACCTGCAGAAGTTGTAGGGGCGTTGAATTTTCTTTTGAGTGATGCATCAAATTATATGACTGGACATAACTTAATTGTAGATGGAGGAAGAACAGTTTGGTAAAGCAGTATTTGGAGTGATAAAAAATGGCAATAATTCCTTCACTTGATGAGACTCCGCGCCATCAGTACATGTGATACTTCATCATCTGCCGCGCGGCCGTTTCCTGTTCGGCCTTCCAGCTTGCCGTTATCTCGTCTATTGAAGCATCCTCAAGTATCATGCCGCGGATTCTTGAGGAACCGCAGAGAAGGTCAAAAGCGGGATGAACGCTGTTGAACTCATATACTCCGTGCGAAAATTCAAACCGCGGATAGATGTCACGAACAGCCTTTACAAACGCAACGCCCGCGGCAAAAGATTCATAATCTCTACGGCTGTTTATGTGAATGAAAAATCCGCCGCAGGTCTCTCCCATGTACTTATTGAATGTCGGCCGGAAAAAAAACGGGACAAACACCGCTCCCTTGACGCCGACAACGGCGCTGTGGGCAAGCAGTTTATACGGGTCAATAAAGGGGGCGCCGAAAATCTCAAACGGGCTTGTGGTTCCCCTGCCCTCCGAAATATTTGTGCCTTCAAGAAGGCACATCCCAGGATAGACAATGGCCGAGCCGAGTGACGGCATGTTGGGCGACGGCGGAATCCATGGCAGGCCGGTTTCGTCAAAATACATGTTCCTCTTCCAGCCCCGCATCTTTACCACCTGAAGGTCAACATCAGCCTTAAAACAATCCTTGGCAAAAAAAGCTATTTCGCCCATAGTAAGTCCGTGGCGCACAGGAACAGGAATAAGGCCGACAAAGGACTCATAACCGTTTTCCAGAATTGGCCCTTCAACAGTTTCGCCTCCCAGCGGGTTAGGCCTGTCCAAAACAATTAGTTCCGCCGCGCTGCCGGAAAGCGAACGCATGAACAAAATGAGAGTCGCGGCGTATGTGTAGTACCGGGAACCAATATCCTGTATGTCAAAGATAAAACAGTCTATTTTAGCAATGTCCTCCGGCGAAGGAGAAAGGCTTGAGAAGGATGAACCATACAGGCTTGTCAAAGGAATATCTCCGACGCGGCTATGCGCGGCCGGAGATTGGTCCTGCTCAACGCCGAAGAGGCCGTGCTCCGGAGAGAAAATTCTCTCGAGCTTTATGCCTTTTTTGATGAACTCATCCCATGAATACGAAAGGCCAGAGGTAATCGAAGTATGGTTGGCTATGAGAGCGGTTCTTTTCTTTTTGAAATTTCCGCTCTCGGCAAGAAAAACATCAAGGCCGGTTTTGACCATTAATTACAGCCAAGTTGAAATGCCAAGCATTGGAGTAACGATTGTGTTGTAATCGGAATTTTTGGCCTTGTTGTTTTCAAAACCAACCGCTACGCCAAGGTTGATGATAGAGCGGCCCAAAACAAACTTGAAACCAATCTCATTGGAATAGCGGAATCCGTACATGTCGTCCAGAAATGAATTCACGGTGAGACAGCCGTGAATGGCCACATAGAGGCATACGCTGTTGGAATTGTTCAGCCCCATGGCGAATGTCGGGCCGAATCCGACATAATATAGCTGATGATTCATTGTGATATCGAAATCGCCGCCGCCCTTTATACCAAGCGCGAAATTGTTGGCTACAAAATAATTCATAATGCCGGAAGTCGCAATAGTTGTGGCCTTATCGCCTCCGTTTCCGGCAGACGCTCCATTGATCTGGCCGGATACGAACCCGCCCATTTCAAAAATACCGCTTGTGAGAAATTTCTTGCCGCCCTTCCCAAGGGCCTCTTTTACCTCTTCGCGTATGATTTTACGAATGGTATCGTTGAGCTCGCCATCGGACAAGGGCTTTGACGCATCACTTTGTTCACCGCCGCCGTCTATGTTTTCGTTAATCTCGTTTTTGATGGATCCCCTTAAATTATCATATACTCCCCATGCCGCTGCCGCTATATATTCTGAGTTGCTGCTATCCCTCTCGTTCCTGTAATTCTCGTAGCTGTCCGCAAACAAAGACGGCGAGAAAGAAACCGCCGCAAGAAAAGCGGCCGCAAAGTAGAAAATTTTCATGATACCCCCCTGTCCATTCGCTTTAATTATCGACTTAGCAAAAGGAAATATTAAAATAAAACACTTGATAAAGTCAGATTACAAATAAGGGATTTTTATTGCAAGTTTAATTCAAATCACAATTTCCCAAGGCTTTCCGGGTTCTTTCCGCAATGAATGATGCCTCTCCGGCAAGAAGTTTCTCCGCGTTCCGCAGCGAGGCGGACGTACCGGCGTCTATCCAGATTCCTCTGTGCTCATAAAAACCCAGCAAGCCTTTTTCCGCAAGGGATGTATAGCCGGTATAA
>JAITPE010000295.1 GCA_031289575.1 Spirochaetia bacterium
GAAACTAAAGAGAAATTGAATTGGGAAATATTCTATAATGATGTCCGGGCGGATAGAATATGATATTATCATATTTTGATTCATCAATCGTTCTATCAATACTTTTTGATGAATCACGAAAAATAGAGGCATATGAATATTGGAAAGACTCGCAATTAAGAGTCAGTTCTATTCTATTAAAAATAGAAACAGTTATAAGTCTAAGACGAACATATGAACATAATAAAAACATTTTAACCGATAATTGGTTATTGGAAAAGACAAAAATATTAGATGAATATTTAAATGAAGTAAATTACCAAGTTGTAGGTAAAAAAATAGAACGGGAAATATATTTACGAAAAGAATTATCAAAATGTCGCTCATTAGATGCAATACATATTGCAACAGCAATAAAGTTTAGAGAAATAAATGGCGAAGGCGATACTTGTTTTTACACTTTTGATAAGACGATGCATGAATTAGCAGAACATTATAAATTTAAGACAAATAAATTGTAAGAGCCAAACTACTACAATATGAAAACCGTATTATACAAAGCAAATACAAGAGGGCATAAAAATCACGGCTGGTTGGACACATTCCACACCTTTAGTTTTGCCGATTATTATGACCCGGAGCGCGTCAATTTCGGCGCGCTGCGTGTACTCAATGATGATGTTGTCGCGGGCGGTGAAGGATTCGGAACTCATCCGCACGACAATATGGAAATTATCTCTATTCCCTTACGCGGGGATTTGCAGCACCGCGACAGCATGGGAAACGGCAGCGTTATACGCCGCGGGGAAATTCAGGTAATGAGCGCCGGAACAGGAATAACACACAGCGAATTTAACGCCAATCAGGATAAGGATCTCAATTTTTTTCAAATATGGGTCTTCTCCAACAAGGAAGATGTCACCCCGCGTTACGGCCAGCAAAAGTTTGATTGGAATGCAAAAAATCAACTGACCCAAATTGTGTCGCCGCATCCCGGCAGCGGCGGTCTCTGGATTTACCAGAACGCATGGTTCAACATCGGCATATTTGATAAAGAGCATTCTTTTGATTACACAATCAAGGCGCCGGAGAACGGGCTTTTTCTTATGGTTATTGAAGGCGAGTTTGACGCTGGTGGGCAAGCCCTGTCGCGCAGAGACGGGCTTGGCATCTGGGAAACCGGTTCGGTAAAAATAACATCCCTGTCCCAAAACTCGGCCATTTTGCTGATAGATATTCCGGTGTAAAATCAGATTTGCCGAAGGCAAATCCGCCGATTCTATTCGCCCGAAGAATCGCCCGGCCCTTCTTCGGGCATCTCGTACTGGTCGATCCAGCCGTATTCCCCCCTGATAGACGGCACATCGCAAAAACGGTAAAATGTAAAATTACGCAATGTGTCGCTGTCGCCTATGGTTGTATTCTTGTACTTAACCAATTGCTGCTGCAGCGCCGGCCCCATCGGGAATACGGCGAACTCGTTGAATTTAAGCGCGGCCAAGAGTTTCAACGGGCGCAGCATGCAGGCGGGCAGAATAATCAGCCCGTCAAAACTGCCAAGCTCTCCGGTAATATCGCCCGCGTCGCCCGCAAACGTGCGTACATTAAAGAATCCGTTATCAATCAATTTTTCCTTGGCAAGGCGCGCGAGGCGCTCATTGTACTCAACGGTCACCAACTCTTTCACCATGCACGAGAGAACCGCGCTTGAGTAGCCGGAACCGGCGCCCACCTCAAGCAGCCGCCATGTATCCTTCGGAGCGAGAATGTCTATCATCTGCGCCAAGAGCAAAGGGTCGTCGCTCTTTTCTCCAAAGCCCACGGGCAGCGGCCTCATCTCATAGTAATTCATGCCGACAGTTTTTGGGAAAAAAACTTCCTGTTCAACATAGGCAAAGGCGTCAAGTACAGGCCCGCTTATATTGTTCTTTTTAAGCTCTCTCAAAAATTTTTCTTTTTCGGTTTTCATTTTTATGCCGGAATCAAAGATCAAGAAATGTAAGAAGATATGTCAAAAAATAATCGGACACAAGTATTGTCATGGATGATATTACCACAGCCGCAATGGTTGACTTTCCAACGCCTTCGGCGCCTCCGCTTGTTTTAAAACCGCGGTAGCATGATACGATCGCAATGATTACGCCGAAGAAGACCGATTTAACAATGCCCGATACAAACGATGTTATATCAACATACTGAACTATATTTTCAAGATACTTTTCGGGCGTAATCCCAAGACTAAAGAAGGCTATGAACGCGCCGCCCAAAACTCCCATTAGATCTGTAATCACAGTGAGAGCGGGAACCATTACAAAGCATGCAATGAAACGCGGCGCCGACAGGTACTGTATTGGGTTGGCCCGCAGCGTGCGCAGAGCGTCAATCTGCTCCGTAACCTGCATTGTGCCTATTTCCGCGGCAATGGACGAGCCGACCCTGCCCGCCAAGAGCAGCGCGGTCATTACCGGACACAATTCTCTGAACATGGCAATGGTGACCGCGCTGCCTATAAACTGCGACGACCCTGACATGAGAGAATCCATTGCCTTGCCTATTTGCAGCGCCATGACCATGCCTGTGAAAAAAAGCGTTATGGCAGTAACCGGAATTGACTTGCAGCCTATCTCAAGCATTTGGTTTATTATGCTCTTTCCGTCAAAGGGCGGACGGAATATCCACACAATAGTTTCTTTGAAAAAAATAAAATATCCGCCGATGCCTTCTACAGCGGCAAGCATGGGTTTCAATCTGTCAACTATGCTCATATAAGACTCGCGAATTCAAATCCTTCATGCTGCCGGTCCAGATCGCCGAATTTTGTGTATTGGGCAAAGAACTTAAGGCTCACGGTTCCTATAGGGCCGTTCCTCTGCTTGGCTATTATGAGATCGACCTCTCCCTTTCTTTCGCTGTCTTCCTTTGATTTTTCCTCGCTGTAAATGAATATAACAACATCGGCGTCCTGTTCTATGGCTCCGGATTCTCTCAGGTCGGCAAGAGTCGGGACATGGCCCGTTCTCTGTTCAACCGCGCGCGAAAGCTGGGCAAGCGCCATCACGGGAACATCGAGTTCGCGCGCGAGCTGTTTCAATGAACGGGTTATTTCGGCAATTTGTAAATGGCGGTCAATGCGCGACATGCTTGTAATAAGCTGCAGATAATCCACAATGATCAGGCTTATGGGAGTCTTATTAGCGAGTATTCTGGCCTTTGATCTCATTTCCATGATATTTACAGACGGCGTATCGTCTATAAATACCCTTTCCTTTCCCAAAGCCTCTTTCGCTGCGAAAAGCCTTTTGAGTTCCTCGGGTTTTATTCTTCCGGTGCGGACAAGCTGCGAGTCAACCATTGACTGTATACACAAAAGCCTGAGCGCGAGCTGCTGCGCCGGCATCTCAAGCGAGAAAAACAGAACGGCCTTTTCGGGCTCCTTGAGGGCAATGTTATTCATCATGTTAACCGCAAGCGCGGTTTTTCCCATGCCCGGCCGCGCCGCTACAATAATCAGTTCGGAGCCGTGAAAACCGGTAAGCAGTTCATCAAGCATTTGGAAACCGCTGGGCGTTCCTGTTACAGACTTTTTTGTATCATACCATTGTATAATATCGTTCATGGTATCTTTTAGAATTTCATCAAGCTGCCTGTAGGTGGAAGTGATGCGCCTTTCGGTAACGGCAAATACATTGCGTTCTATTTCATCAATAACTTCGGCTGTTTCTCTTGACTGGTCGTAGCATTGTTCAATGGATTTTGTGGAAACGTCTATGAGGCTTCTGCGTATGCTCAGTTCCTTGATTCTCTTCGCGTAGAATCCGGCATTGGCCGATGTGGAAACCGACTGGTAAAAAGACGCAAGGGCGCTGTAGCCGCCGATTTTTTCCAAAAGGTTTTGGTCGGACAAACGCTGCCTGAGCGTATTTACATCAACAGGCATGCTCTTCGCCTCAAGCTCTATTATGGCGCTAAAGATTATGCGATGCGTCTCAAGGTAGAAATCCTCCGGACGGAGGATTTCTGTTACCCTGTAGAGCGCGTCCCGGCTCAGCAGTACCGAAGCAATACAGGCTGTTTCGGTATCGTTATCCTGTGGGGGAAGGTCAATATTCATTTTAACCGCTAAGTCAGGCTTTTTCTACAAAGACCTTTATATTCGCGGCAATGCCCTCATCAAGCTTGAGCGCTATGCTGTACTCGCCGAGTTCCTTGATGGGAGCGTCGAGCGCAATCTTGCGTTTATCCACTTCGAAGCCTTCTTCTTTCAGCTTTTTGGCTATATCAATTGGCGTAACCGAACCGAAGAGTTTATCCTCTTCTCCCACCTGAACCTTAATATGAAGTTCTCTGCCGGCAACATCGGCCGCGGCCTTTTCGCTTGACTTGCGGCGTTTCTCTTTCTTCAGCTTTATAATTTTCTTTTGGTGCTCAATTACACGGCTGCCTGCTTCACTTGATACAATAACTAATTTCTTGGGAAGCAGATAATTGCGGGCATAACCATCCGCAACATCTTTTATATCCCCGGCATCTCCCAGATTCGGGACATCCTTCTGAAGTATAACTTTCACAGCGGTCTCCTTTTTATCTTATTTGCGGCAAACAGCGGCATTAACTGCCGGCTGTTTTGTTGTCTCCAATGCGTATTTTTCTAAAATCGGCCCACAGATCAAGAAGTCCGAAACCCGCGAGCATAATAACTAAAAAAACTCCGACACTCATGCTGAAAAAAAACAGCAGAATTACAAGTATAACCATAAGGTAATCCGGCATATTTTTCTTCTTTAAAAAAAAGCTGACTATTCCAAGCGCCTGTACTAAATACAGCGCCGATATTATAAGCGCGCCGTTTAAAGCCGCCGTAAAAACCGTCTTGTTTCCGCCGCCTAAAAGAACTGCTGCCCATGCCCCTATGAGAGGAAAGACAATATAGCCGTTAAGGTCGAACGATGGAAGCCCGTTTACAGGCAGCTCTCTTTTATAAAGAAACAAGAAGAATTTTACCGTAATATAGCCTATTCCTGAAAATACAAGCGCGTATATAAATACAACAAAAGGAAAAATATTCTTTATCACATCTACAAACACATTCACAAAACCGGCCATAGCCTCTTTCTCTTCTTTTGATACTCCATCGGCCTTCATGAAAAGCTCGGTCATTTGCTTTTTTGAATCCGCAATAATATCGTTCCCCTTAGATAGTTTCCAATAGTAATCTCCGGAGAGAAGAGCCGTTATAAGAATGGGCACGGCAAGCACATAACGCATCAAAGATATTTTTTTGATGATGATGAAGCCCGCAGCCCAGCCTATAATTATGACGCAGGCAAAAGCAACAATACTGCCCGAATCAAGCCCCACAGCGGCAGCTGAAACAACAAGCGGAAGCAAAATTGCAAACGTCCACCAGCCCAGACGGTAAGCAAAATACGCCGACCCAAAAAGAAGAACGGGCAATAGCAAAAGAAACATATCTTGCAGGCATCCTATTTTTCAACAAACGGAAGCAGCGCGATAATTCTCGCCCGCTTGATTTCCCGAGCCACATCTCTCTGGTGCTTGGCGCATGTTCCGGTAATTCTCCGGGGAAGTATTTTTCCGCGGTCCGTTATGAAATTCTCAAGAATATCCGCTCTCTTGTAGTCGATGGAAAATGACTTATCGTGACAAAAACGGCATACCTTCTTTTTAAAACGTGAAGGTCTCTGTCCGTCCTTAAACCCTGCATCCTTTCTTGGACGGCCTGTTCTCCTTTGCGTGTCATCAACCGGAGCGGGTGTTTCTCCCGCGGCCGGCGCGCCCTCTACAACAGATGGCGCAACAGATGGAACCGGTTCAACAGTCTCAACAGTTTCAACAGTCTCATGTACGGCCGGTTCCTCAACTTCTGTTTTATTTATTTCGTCTGACATATAGTCTCCTTATTTGCTCAAAATGGGATATCGTCATCGGAGAATGGGTTGTTATCAATCTCCTGAGGTTGAGGCACATCCTGATAGGACGCGTTTATATCTATCTGGGGGGCATCCCCTCCAGAAGATGATTCACGCGGAGACAGAAACTGGATGTTGTCGGTTATTACCTCTACGGTTGAACGCTTGTTTCCATTCTGATCATCCCATGAACGCTGCTGCAGCCGTCCCTCAATCCCTATGCGGTTTCCTTTTTTACAGTACTGAACTATGAGTTCCCCGAGTTTACCCCAGGCAACACAGTTGAAGAAACTGGCTTGTTCTTTTTTTTCATTATTGGACGTATAACTTCTGTTGTTCGCTATAGAAAAACTGGCGACGGCCGTTCCCCCAGCGGTATAGCGCAATTCCGGATCGCGCACAAGCCGTCCAATCATGAATACCCTATTAAGATCACTTGGCATATCATTTCTCCTACGCTATTTTTTGATTGGGAAGTTTTACGAAGAGGCTTCGCAGAAATCCGGTATTAAGGCCGAACTCGGTTGTTACTTTTTTTACCGTTTCGGGCAAAGACTGCACTACAGAAAAAAAATAGTAGCCTTCTTTTTCACCATCGATCTGATAAGCGAGCTTTTTGGTTCCCCAGGAATCTTCTTTTTCAATAACAACACCGTGTTTTTCAAGAATCTCTTTGGTTTTTACGGTGAGAGCGTCTTTTTCCTGATTTCTGAGAATTACAGTAAGTTCGTATCTATTCACTTTTTCCTCCTTCCTATGGTATAACTGCTGAGACAGCTCAGCAGAAAGGTAAGCCCATGTTGAACATGGGCTTATATTTTGCAAGAAAAATTAAGGAATCAGCGTATAAAGTTTGTATAAACCTTATTTTCGGCCCCAGGAGCAGCGCATTCGGAGCGTTCTTTCATTTTGAGCAACCAGGCGATGTTTTTTCCAAGAATCCTCATTATTTGGACGCCCTCCGCGTCATTTGCGGCCTGCCCGGCGGTCTGTCCATGAATTACATTCCAGTATGATGAACCCGGCATTATCATATCCGAAATAGCCAGATAATGATTCAACCCGTCGAACGCCGCAATGCCGCCCGAGCGCCTGACTGCGGCTACCGACGCGCCGACCTTGTGGCGGAACCATCCCCCGTTAGCCGAAGCTACGAAGAACGCCCTGTCCAAAAAACATTTCATGGTACCCGCTATGCCAGAGTAATACACAGGCGCGCCGAGCAAAATGGCGTCGGCTTCTTTCATCTTGGGAAGTACCTGATTTACATCATCATCAAACGCCGCGCATTTGCCGTCGGCATTGCCGGCGCATTTGCCGCAGCCTATACAGCCGTGAATGGCCTTGTGGCCTATTTGAATTATTTCAAAATCAATCCCTTCCGCCTTCAAAGACTCGCCGGCCTGCAGCAGAGCAAAAGCCGTATTTCCGTCTTTGTGCGGGCTGCCATTAATCGCTAATGCCTTCATAATTTCCTCCAATATATAGGTTAAAAAACAGATTCAGCGGGGCATGTCAAGCCTTTGTTTTATCACTTTGTTTGCCGCGATGTTAAGGCAAACAAAAAGGAGCGGCAAAAAAAAGGGGCTGAGTTCAGCCCCTTGCAGGAAAAAGACAAAATGAAAATTTATTTCGCTATATATATTTTTCTTTCGTATAAACTTTGAACAGGACGGTTGTTTCCGTTGTAGATGCCCTTAAAAGCATTGATCTGTTCTTTCGACAGTTCTATAGTCTGTGCGGAAAGGCTCCATTTAACGCCTTCAGAGCAGGGAGGTGTGGTCAAAGAACCGTCATAGCGGTATATTTCTTTGGTTCCGGTAAGCAGATCGGCCAAATTTATTTCGCCATCAAGATTATTCTTGCTGTGTTCTTTAGCAGGCATTTTGGCAAACAATTCTTTCAATCCAGCATTTTCTTTTCCGGCTTCAATCAGAATGCCTACAACAGCCAAACCGCCGGCGGCTGTTTTATGCACCAGATGAACCTCCATTGGAGTCTCTTTGCCGTTGATCTGATGCTCGCTGGCCGCGTGAAAATGAAACTGCTGCAGGTTATAGCGCTCTTTGTCGAGAATGATGTAGTTTTCGGCGCCATGCTCGGGCAGTCCCTCAATTGTATGTCCGTTATTTTCAACCTCAAATTTTACAGCCTGATAGTGGAACTCAGGTTTGGCTGGGCCTTCTGCTGTGAGATCGGCTGTGACAATATTAACCGGCGACTGAGCCTTTCCGTCTTTCGCTATCGCATAAGCCGGATCCAAATTGTACCAGTATGCCGGAGCCGTATCTCCAGTGTATCCCCAGTGCTTTTTCTCGTGCTCCTTTTTGCAGCCGGCTTGAGCCAGTAAAAGAACTAATAAAAGCGCTGCCAAGTACCACTTCATATTTTTGCTCTGAATCATTTTTTTAATCCTCCGCTTTAATTTTGTATAAACATATATGACATTAGTTTACCGGAAAACATTCAACGTCAAGTGTTTTCCAAAAAATTTGATACTGCCCGGCAGTTTATTTTTAAGGTAAGGAAAATTTTGTTATATTCTATTTTTTCTCTTCCACCTTCAAGTCGGCTCCATAACTGATTACCCAGCCGACATCATATACAACAGATAGTAAATTTGAATTGGCGGTAAACTCCGCTTCCTTAAAAAATTTTGAATTTTTGCTCCAGTCTTGCGCGTCTCCCCATATTGTTGCCCGTATTTTATGTCGGCCATTGGGTATTATAAAGCTGATTTCATCCTTACCCGCGCGAAAGGTTACCGGATAGTCATCCAACCAGAAATAAACATCAGGATATATCCAAAAAAAGACTGAGTCACAGGATATCTTCAGTACCGCCTCGTTCTGTCCGGGCCGGCCGCCGGAATACTGCCGGAATTGCGGAACAAAGTTTTCTTTCGCTTGCTGTTCTTTGAAATTAACGCCCTCGGCGGTAGATGCGCCATTTGCGGGAGCGGGGATTGCCGTTTTTATGAGTTCTCCCGTCACGGAAAAATCCTGCTGGAAGATTATGCCCTTGGTCTGTGTTTCTCTAAGAACCAGAGTGTTGGTTCCGGGATTACCCCCTCCTTTAATAAAACCCAGGATGTATTTGGCGCCCGGTTTCAAAGCGGGACACACAAAAGACACATCCGTGTCAACCTTCCGGCTTTCGGCGGCGGAGTTCGCCAAACTTGCAAGGATACCTCCGACGACACCTGTTCCCTGCTGCTTTTGTTCCAAATATGCGACATGAACCGTGATATTCAGCTCTTTTCCCGCGGGAAAGGATACAGGATTCCATAAAATGGTTTTTTCTTTCGCGTTTGCGTCCGTAACCTCGGGACGAATGTTTTCATAATGCAGAAAGGTTACCATAAAATCGATGCTGGCTGTTTCCTGTCCGGCCCCGGCAAACGAATACGGCAGGACGGTTGCGCAGCCCGCCATGGCCGCCGCCGCAAAAACAGCCAAAAGGGGCTTCGTGAATAACGCTACAATATTCTTCATATTTTTCTCCCTTGGTAAAAATATTTATTTTCACTTTATTACTTTTGAATTATCAGCCCTTCATTACAAGAAATAAGAAATAAGTAACAAATTGATAACACACTAAAAATCAAGTAATTTTCGTTTTTTTGCAAAAAAAATGAGGGTCAGAGCCTCGATTTTTTCAGGAGCTCTGACCCTTAAAAAACAAAAACTACTGTAAAAGTGCCGGCTTATAAAAAGTATTTGCTTTTAGAATAACACTAATAAAAGGTGACGGTATATAGAAATACACAGGAGACAAATGCGAACATTACTTGAATCATCAGACAGAACAGCCGTTATCTCAGGAGAGACCGGCATAACATACGAGCAGCTTCTTCG
>JAITPE010000095.1 GCA_031289575.1 Spirochaetia bacterium
CTGCTTAACGACGAGGATTCCGTTTCCTCAAGAATACTCAAAAACCTTGGGGTAAATTTTGACAGGCTCAAGCTCGAAATAGAAAGCTCTGTGCGAAGGGTAGGGACAACTATTGTGCTTGGCAAACTTCCGATAAGCCCGCGCTACAGAAAAATAATTGACCTCTCGCGTGAGGAGGCCTCCAGACTCAAGAACTCCTACATAGGAACTGAGCACCTGCTGTTGTCTATTTTCCGCGACGCGACATCCGCCGGAATCGGCAGCCTTAACCGCGCGGGCATTGATTACAACAACATCAAAACCGAAATTCTCAGGGTACTTGGAGTAAAGGCCTTTGCGGAGAAAACCGCAAAGCCCAGATCCGCGAACCGCCCGCCCGCTTTAGACGAGTTTACATATGACCTCACACAAATGGCGTCCGAAAACAGGCTTGACCCGGTGATAGGCCGCTTTGATGAAACCAGCCGCGTTATATGCATTCTTTCCAGAAAGAGAAAGAACAATCCAATACTCATCGGCGAGGCCGGCGTAGGCAAAACCGCAATCGTTGAGGGACTCGCGCAGCGCATTGTCGCAAAACAGGTTCCCGCTCCTCTGCAGAACTGCCGTGTGCTGTCACTTGATATGGCGTCTGTGGTGGCCGGCACCAAATACCGCGGCGAGTTCGAGGAGCGGCTGAAACGCCTTGTGAATGAAATCAGGGAATCAAAGAATGTCATTGTATTCATTGACGAAATACATACAATTATAGGCGCGGGCGCGGCCGAGGGAGCAATTGACGCCGCCAATATTCTCAAGCCGGTGCTTGCCCGCGGGGAACTGCAGTGCATCGGCGCCACAACACTCAATGAGTACAGGCTGCACATCGAAAAGGACTCGGCTTTGGTCCGCCGTTTCCAAAGCATAATGGTGAAGGAACCCAGCATCGAGGAATCGCTCACCATTCTGCACGGGCTCAAAAAAGGGTACGAAAAGCACCACAGGGTTCATTTTATGGATGAGGCCGTCAAGGAAGCCGTAACCATGTCGGACAGGTATATAACCGGCCGCTTTCTTCCGGATAAGGCCATTGATATTCTGGTTGAGGCAGGCGCTATGGCATGCCTTGAAAATTACAATGTGCCCGATGACATAAAGGAATTGGAGAGAACAATCGAAGCCCTGAGCCTGCGCAAGAATGAACTTGTTCTCAAGCAGGAATACGAACAGGCCGCCGCTGTCCGTGATCTCATAATTGAAAAAAAGAACCTGCTCGACACTAAAACAGCCGACTGGAACGCGCGCGAAAACGATTATGCCATAGTTGTTGACGCGGCAAAAATAGCGATGGCTGTTTCCGAGATTACAGGCATTCCGGTACAGAACATCGAGGAATCAGAAACAATAAGGCTTTTGCGCATGGAAGACGCCCTCCACCAAAAGATTGTGGGCCAGGACGAGGCAATATCGGTTATGGCGAGGGCGCTCCGCCGCTCAAGGGTGGGGCTTTCATCTCCGGGGCGCCCGCTCGGCTCTTTTATATTTCTTGGGCCGACCGGTGTCGGGAAGACCGAGCTTGCAAAGGTTCTGGCCGGATTCCTGTTCAACAACGAGAAGGCTCTCATACGGGTCGACATGTCCGAGTATATGGAAAAGCATTCGGTTGCGAGGCTGATAGGCTCCCCGCCCGGATATATAGGCTACGAGGACGGCGGCCAGCTCTCGGAAAAAATCAAGCGCAATCCGTATTCAATCGTTCTCCTCGATGAGATCGAGAAGGCTCATCCGGATGTCCTCAATATACTTCTGCAGATTCTTGACGAGGGCTCTCTTACGGATAATTCGGGTGTCACTGTAAGTTTCAGGGACACCATCATCATCATGACCTCAAATATAGGCGCAAGGAATTATCAGAAACTTTCAAAGCTGGGATTCGGCGGAGCTGCGGATGATTTTGGAAAAAACGAAAAAGTCGATGAAGAGTTGAAGCGCCTTTTGAGCCCGGAGTTTCTCAACCGGGTTGATGAAATAGTTTATTTCCACAAGCTCGATAAGCATCATGTTGTGCAGATTGTTGACATAATGCTGGAGGATGTCCGGTTGTCGCTTCTTAAAAAACGGGATGTTGATATTGAGTTTTCGTACGGGCTCAAGAAGTTTATCATAGAAAAGGGGTTCAGCGATGTCTACGGAGCGAGGAACCTCAAAAGAGTAATCCGGCGGGAAATCGAGGATGTCATCGCCATAGAGATTCTCAAGGGCAAAAGCGAAGGGTGCAAAAAAATGCATGCCTCGGTAAGGGGCGGGCGCGTCTATTTTAAGCCCCTTTACGAGGATGAAGCGCTCAAGCGCCCGGAGTATGACACAGCCGCGGCCAAAAAGTAATGCCGCTTTAATAAAGCTCTGTTCTGGTTTGGCCGTTTTCGTGGTATACCCATTCGCCTGTTTTAGTGCCGTTTTTATAGTTCCCCTGTGACTGAATGGAATCATCCTCGTTATAAAACGTCCACTTGCCGCTCCTTTCGCCCGATTTATAGCTGCCGATGAACTGTTTCTTTCCATTTGGGTAGTAGCAGTTTATTTGCCCGTCTTTTTCGCCATTGGTGTACCAGGATATTTCTTTTGGTTTCCCATCCTCATAGTATTCCAAGTAACGGCCGTTTTTTGTACTCATGCTGTATTCTATTTGCGTGTTCACCTTGCCGGAGGGGTAAAAGGTCAGGCAGGGGCCGTTCAGCGAGTCCTTGAGATAGTTGTCTTTGGAAATAAGCTTTCCTTCTGTGTTGAAACATGACCAGAAGCCGTTTTTTTGATTGTTCTTGTATGCTCCCTCATAGAGTTTTATGGAGATGTCCCGCTCCCGGTAGTAGTACCTCCACATTCCGTGTTTCTGTCCGTTTACAGTCGGGCCCTCTGCTGTAATAAGGCCCTTATTCCACTTCATCTCGTTTTGGAGGGTTAATTTTTCTTCGATCTCTGTAATAGGGGGATTCAACGCGAATAGAGCCGCTGAAAGAGAAAAAATAAAGATGAGAAATAGGCTTTTCTTCATATTTTTAATACCTCACTTTAATAATAATCGATTAAAGAGGCGTCAAATATGTTAATGGCCTTCATTAATCCTTCCGATGATAAGAATATGTTGAAGCGTGTCAAATATTTTTTGCTTAAAACGAATTTTTTATGTCATATTAAGAGGTGGCTATTATGATGAGATCCTTGTGGACCGCGGCTTCCGGAATGGTTGGGCAGCAGTTCAATATAGATACAATATCAAACAACCTGTCGAATGTAAATACAACAGGTTTTAAGAAGCAAAGGGCCGAGTTCGAGGACTTGCTCTACCATACTGTTCTCTTGGCCGGAACTCCGGCTACAGAGATTACCGAGGTGCCCACGGGCATACAGGTAGGTCATGGCGTCAAGGTCGCCGCCACACAGAAGATATTTGAGCAGGGAAGCTTTCAGGAAAGCGGAATCAAATCAGATCTGTGTCTCGCGGGTGACGGATTTTTCAAGGTGCAGCTCTTCGACGGCTCAATGGCATACACAAGGGACGGCTCATTCAAGATAGACTCCAATCTGCAGCTCGTTACCTCAAACGGCGATTTTCTGCTTGAGCCGCCTATAATTCTGCCGCCGACTACCATAAAGGACAGCTTGAGTATAACAAAGGACGGCAAGATGACCGTCATGGTTATAGGCGAGGAAGATCCTGTAGAGATAGGTCAAATGGAAATCTACAGGTTTGTGAATCCGGCAGGCCTCCGCAGCATGGGGCAAAATCTCTATAAAACGACTCCGGCCTCGGGCGAGGAAATAGCTGGGCGGCCCGGAATGGAGGGCATGGGGCAGGTGCTTCAGGGATTTATTGAAATGTCAAATGTCAAGGTTGTTGAGGAAATGGTAAACATGATAGTTGCCCAGAGGGCGTACGAGGTAAATTCAAAGGCCATTCAAACTTCGGATTCCATGCTTGGAACCGCGATAGGCTTGAAACGCTGATGAGATTTCCGCTTCTTCTTTTTCTTTCCTGTTTGATGTTTTTGAGCACAGCGCTTTTTGCTGATGTTCAAATATATCTCTATTCATCGGCGGTAAAGGGAGAGGAAGCGCTCAAGCTTAAGGATATTGCTCACTTGGATGGTTCGGATGATGAGTGCGCGGCGCTTGAGGATCTTGAGATAAGCGATGTTCTTTTTAATGATACGTATATCGACAGGAGAGAGCTTTCGCTGTTTTTGAGGCGGTACACAGAGAGCCGGTTTCTCATCTGCGGTTCATCGGTCAAGATCAAGCGTGAAAAGAAACCGGAAGCGCCGCGCATTGTACGGAGCGGCGAGCAGGTCAAGATTTTTGTGAAGAGAAAAAATATAACTATTGAGATTATGGGCGTCTCGGTTAAGGATGCCGGAATAGGCGAGCGCGTTACGGTCCGCTGCGGCAGCAGGGAAATAAGCGGCATTGTTAACAGCAACAGAACAGTGACATGCGAGATATAAGAAAAATTGCCGGTTTCATTTTTATTCTTTGCCTGCCCTTATCGGCTGCGACGATCTGGCAGGATAAAAATAACTATGTCGCGGCAGAGAGATTCGCGCAGGGTGATGTCATCGTCATCAACGTGCGCGATATTTCCACCATTCAGTTTGATGTAACATCACAAAGTACCGATAATCTGTCGATTGAATCAAATCCGGATGTGACCATTACCGGATTTCTTCCAAAGGCAGCCGGCGATAAAAAAATAAAGGGAGACGAGAGCGGCAAATTTTCGGTAAAGGGCAAGGTCGGATTTTCAATAGCGGCACAGGTTCAGGAAGTTCAAAACGGCAAGCTCGTGCTTACCGGAAGCAGAGTCTATGTTTTTAACGGCGTTATAAATACTATTACGGTATCCGGTATTGCCGATCCAATACTTTTGAGCGGCAGGGAGGTTGATTCATGGAATGTCGCCAATTTCCAGATTCAGATAACAGGAAGGCGCCGGCCCATAAACCTTCAGTTTGCGCCGCCGGCTGTTGAGGGGCAGGCAACGACAGAGTTCACCGAGCAGCAGAAACAGCAATTGATTATAGAGTATTTGCAAAAGATAATAACAGAACAGGCAAAACCATGAGCGGAACATTAAAGAAAACAGCCGCCGCCTTTTTTCTGCCGCTCTTTGCGTTGTCCTCAGCCTTTGCCGAGCTCTCGGTCAAGGTGCGCGAGCTTACAACAGTAGACGGGCTAAAGGATAACCAAATCTACGGTTACGGCCTTGTAACAGGCCTTGCCGGAACAGGTGACTCGCGCTTTGATTTTTCCGGAACCACGCTGGAAAATTTTATCAGAAACCTTGGGATAGAGGCGGAACATTTTAAGTCCAGAAATATTGCCGCGGTACTTGTTACAGCCAAACTGAGTCCCTTTGTACGGACAGGCGACAGAATAGATGTAACCGTATCTTCCATAGGCGATGCCAAGTCACTTGACGGCGGCGTTCTGCTGCAATCCCCGCTTTCCGGCGCGGACGGCAACATCTATGCTACGGCGCAGGGTATGCTGGAATTAAACGATTCCGGCGGCAGCCGTCCAAGGCCTGTTACCGGAGCGTTAGCCTCGCAGGGCGCGAGAAAAAGGCCTGTCAAGACATCGGCCCGCATAAGCAAGGGCGGGATCATTGAGCGCGACATCACGCCAAACATAGTATTCAGGGACAATGAACAGCCGGATAAAGAATGGATTTATCTCATCATTGATGATTGGGATTACGGAGTCGCCGACCGCATAATCAAGGCCGTTGCGCAAAAGTACCCGTCGGCCGAGCCGGCCCTTGTGCCCGCGGGCAAGATTCAGCTTACGGTTTTAAAGGATGTTCCTCTGCAGGAATTCATTGATGGTATCCAGCAGATAGAAATAGTTCCGGCGGACAGGCCGAGGGTTGTCATAAACGAGCAGGACGGTACCATTGTCGCCGGAGGCAATGTTCAGGTATCGGACGCGCTTGTAAGCCGCGAGGGGCTCATAGTTGAAATATCGGGCAGCAGGGATAAGGTATCGGCATCCTTCATTAAGGAGTCAACTACGGTCAAGGATCTGGTTGACGCTCTTAACGCGGTAGGCGCCGGAACAGCGGATATTATATCAATCATGAAAGCGCTCAAAAATGCGGGCGCGATACACGCAGAGCTGATTATTCAATAGAGAGAGAAGGGCAATATGTTAGATAATTCCGTTATGAGAAGCAGCATTGTTGATGCGGCGCGGGCGGCGAAAACAGCGGACGCGCAGCGGCAGATCAAAGAGGCCGATAAGTCCGCTGGCGGCTTTGCCGAAATGCTCAATGAGAGTATCAAGGACAAGGAGGCCTACAAGGAGAAGCTCATGGACGCCTGTCATGATATGGAAGCCATATTTATATCCAAAATGCTCAAGGAAATGCGCAAGAATGTAGACAAGAGCGAATGGCTGCATGGCGGCTTTGCCGAGGAAATTTTTGAGGACATGCTCTACGATGAGTACGCAAAACAGGTGTCAAGAAACGCCGACATGGGGCTTGCGAAAATGCTCTACAATGAGATGAGCAGGAAATTATAACGGCATTTTTATTGACAGAAACATCTCCTTGTTTTTTATGGAACAACGCCAATGTGGCTCAGCTGGTAGAGCAGCTCACTCGTAATGAGCAGGTCACCGGTTCGAATCCGGTCATTGGCTCATCAAACCCCTGAAACTCAGGGGTTTTGTATTCCTACAGGCCGCGGCTTCAAGTCATATCGTTGTGTGTTGCAAAAAATCAAGTATATGTATGTGTTTAATTCCCTGATAATCAACTCCTGCAAGTTCGTCCATTGTTACTACAATTTTCGGAAAATTATCTTTTATGAGCAGCAGATTTCCAAATTCGCGGCCGATTGTTTCCTGCAACGAAAGTTTGTAGGCAACTTGTATGTAGCATTTTTGACTGTCTTTTTCGGCTATAAAATCAATTTCCTGTTGCCGCATCTGCCCGATACTGACTTTATAATTTTGCCTTACAATGTGCATATACACAGCGTTTTCCAGTATTTTCTGGATATCCGTCAATTTGAAACCGCCGACGATAGCATTGCGCAGCCCAAAATCTTCAAAATACATTTTTCCGCCCGAAACAAGCATCCTTTTACCCGTCATATCGTAACGCTCTACCTGATTAATAATCATAGCGTTTTTTAAATAATCGGCATAATCCAGAATACTTTTGGGTGATACCGCCATTCCTGTTGATTTCAGATATTTACTTATGCTTAACGAGGAAAAAGGAGTTCCTGCGCTGTCGGCGATAAAACGCGACAACACTTTGAGTAAATGTATGTTGCGAATTTCATAACGCTCTGCAATATCGCGCAGGAGAATGGTATTGTAAATGCTCTGCAAATACTCATTTACTGTGCTGTCTTCGAGCGGCAAGTGGCGCAAAAACGGCATACCGCCAAAGCGAAAATACTTCAACAACGTTTCGTTAGTTTTCGGCAAATTGTGAAACAAGCAAAATTCCAAAAATGAAAGCGGGTGTATTTTAAATTCTACAAATCGCCCGCTCAGAAACGAAGCCAATTCGCCCGACATAAGCCGTGAATTGCTGCCCGTACAGTAAATATCGCATTTATTTTCAGATAAATAGCCACGCAAAGCCCGCTCAAATTC
>JAITPE010000080.1 GCA_031289575.1 Spirochaetia bacterium
ATTCCAAGAAAAAGAGATACCGCTATCACCACCCGCGGCGTGTCAAGATGTAGAGTGTAAAGGCTTTTTTCCCTTATATTCTGCTTAGCTTCAAAATGTTCCATATTTCCGCAACCTGCCTTTGTGTATTTTCCCGAGAACCGGAATTGTCAATTACATAGTCGGCAAGTTGCTTTTTTTCATTTAGCGGAATTTGGTGTTTTAGCCTCTCCTTTATTTCATTTTCGCTTATATTGTCTCTGAGCACGCCGCGGCTGATTGCCTGTGAGCGTTCCGCGAAAACCACAATATTCGCGTCCATCATTTTATCAAAACCGGTCTCGAAGAGAAGGGGAACGTTGATCATACAGATACCGCCCTCGGACCTTTCAATCGTGCGCTTTTTAATGAGCGGATGGGTTATAGCGTTAAGGCGGGCGACTTTTGCCTCGTCCTTAAAGACATAATCCGCGAAGGCCCTGCGGTCAAGGGAACCGGCGGCCGAAAGGAACGATGAGCCGAATTCTTTTACCACAGCGGCAAAAGCCTCTTGTCCGGGTTCCATAATTTCTCTCGCAATGATGTCGGTGTCAACAACGCCCGCCCCAAGTTGTTCAAACATGGAACAAACCGTGCCCTTGCCCGACGCGAAAATCCCTGTTACGCCTATTCTCATATTACCGAAATATCCGGAACAGCGGCGCTGTGTAAAGCAATTTATTGGAACTTATACGCGCATTTTTTGCTTGCATTGAACGCCTCTGTATCTGATTTTAACCCTCTTAAACCGGAGAAGCCAATGAATACAGAAGAACGCTATAATGAACTCTGCGGCCTGCTGCTCGAATACAACAGGCATTATTATGAATTAGACGCGCCTCTTGTCGATGACGCGGTATATGATAAGCTCATGCTTGAGCTGATTGATATCGAACGCCGTCACCCAAAACTTATACGCAAGGACTCGCCCTCCGCGCGGGTGGGAGGGACTGCTTCATCCACATTTACAGAGGTTATTCATGATCCCCCCATGCTGAGCTTGGGCAATGTTTTTTCCGAGCTTGATCTGGATGAATTCCATAACCGCTGCGGCAAAAACTATCAGGGCGATTACGCCGCCGAGCTAAAATATGACGGCCTTGCGGTAGAGCTCCTTTACAAAAACGGTGTTTTTGTAAAGGGCTCCACAAGAGGAAACGGAACTGTCGGCGAGGATGTAACCGCAAACCTTGCCACTGTGCGCAATCTGCCGCTTCGCTTAAGCGGCAGCGGCATCCCAGATGAGATTACCATACGCGGTGAGGCTATCATGACCAAGGCCGAGTTTGAACGCCTCAACGAACTGCGGGCGCGCGCCGGTGAACAACCCTTTGCCAATCCGAGAAACGCGGCCGCGGGCTCCCTCAGGCAGCTCGACCCATCTGTCACCGAGTCCAGGGAACTGACACTGTGTCTTTACGGCATCGGAAGAATATCCGTGGATGGAATAATATCAAGCGAATCCGAAATGTTCAGCCGCTTTACCGAATGGGGATTGCCCAAACCTCCGGTTTTCGAACTCGGCGGCATAGAGACGGTAAAAAAATTCTACAATAACTGGCTTGAGCACAGGTACGAACTCGGCTTTGATATAGATGGAGTTGTAATAAAGGTGAATGATTTTTCCGTAAGGGAAGGCATAGGCTATACATCAAAAGCGCCCAAATGGGCCGCGGCATGGAAGTTTCCAGCACAGGAGGCCTTGACTCTCCTTGAATCTGTTGATTTCCAGGTGGGGCGCACAGGCCTTGTTACGCCGGTTGCCAATCTTGCCCCAATAAATATCGGCGGAGTCATGGTAAAGCGCGCTACGCTGCATAATTTCAGCGAGATTAAAAGTCTCGGCGTACGAATAGGCGACATAGTAAAGGTAATACGCTCCGGTGATGTTATACCAAAAATAATTGAATCGCATGGAGGCAAAAATACGGCCGATATAATCCCGCCGGAAAATTGTCCTGTGTGCGGCAGCATCCTTCTGAAAGAAGACATTTATTACCGCTGTGTGAACAAAGAATGCCAGGCAATAGGAAGCGAAAGCCTTAAGTTCTCCGTATCAAAACACGCGCTTGATATTGAGTTCTTCGGCCCCGAACTTATAGTGCGCCTTGCAGAGGCTGGAAAAATATCATCCATAGCCGACATCTTCAGCCTTACAGAATACGACCTGCTCTCTGTTGAACGCATGGGAGAAAAAATGGCCGATAAAATTATTGCCTCCATCGACAAGCGGCGGACTCTCACGCTTTCTCATTTTCTGCGTTCGCTTGGAATACGCAATGTGGGCGAACACATAGCGTCGGTTATTGCTTCCGAGGCCATAAGCCTTGACAGGCTTACGGCCATGACTTCCGCAGAACTCATGTCCATTTACGAAATAGGCCCCGAGGTGGCAGGCTCGGTGTACGATTTTTTTCACAAAGAAGAAACTCTGGCCATAGTTGAGGCCATGCTTAAAAACGGAGTTACGGTTACCGACGAACAGCGCGAAACGCCTGCCGATACGCAGGCAAACGGCAAAACATTTGTTATAACGGGAACCCTTGAGTCAATGGGACGCAAAGAGGCCGAGACTCTTATCGAGAAACTCGGCGGCAGGGCATCGGGCTCTGTGAGCAAAAAGACCGATTTCGTTGTAGCCGGAACATCTCCCGGCTCCAAGCTTGACAAAGCACGGGAACTCGGAGTAACAGTCCTCACCGAGGATGAGTTTATAGCCATGATAAAGCAGTAATATGAAGTGCGGCGCGCTGTTCATGATCCATTCAAAGATTCTTGGGAGAAGAGCGTTTTATGAATAACCTGAGCTGACGGATAGGTAATAATTACAAAATTGCTGTCTTCGTACACGGGTAGTTTTGCAGTAAACATCTCAGTATTTTTAACTCCATCCCATTCTTCTTGTGAGAATAGTAAAAACGATTCGCCCTGATAGTATAGAGGATCATCATATTTAACTGGTTCCAACCGGTTACTATATAATAATTTATCCTCTCTTATTTTCACAGGACCATTGGTTCGTTCAGTTTCTAAACTTGTTATTTCCACAACGCCGTTGGTTAGTTCAGTTGTTACATTTGCGTTCCAAAATGTTGCAAAACCAAAATGTAAATTGTGCTCTCTTAAATAATTAACATAACCATTTCTTATACGATTGACAACAGAGCGCGCTATTCTCTGAAAATTCAGGGCACCTTGTCCAAGAATAACCACGGTAATTAACATAATCAGCGCGAACACCCCACTGGATAAAGATAGTTCTTTTGCTTTTTCGAATAAAACCGCAAGTACCGGAACAAAAAAAATTAAAAACGGTATAAAATAACGCCCATGCGTGTCAGAATCAATAAATTGAAATAGAACCACATGATAAACCGATGATACAACAAAGAACATAATGAGAAAGATTTGAGGTAAAAACAAAGTATCAGAGCAGGAATTACTTGCCTTGTATTTTGATATTGTTTTTATTGATAGAATAAATATACCAATAAGTAAAAGCGATG